>JAITPP010000211.1 GCA_031289385.1 Prevotellaceae bacterium
GGATAAGGCTTGGTAAAACTAAACTGTTCGCCGTGTCCCGACCATTTGCCATCCCAGCCGTAATTCCATCCTTCAACCAAAACTCCCTGTAAATTATGTGCAGCGGCAAAATCAATGAATGACAATGCGTTGTTTGTGTTTGCGCCGTGTTTTGCGCCTTGCCCCCATGTGCTTTTTTCCATGTGCATTTCCCACCAAATTCCTATATATTTTACAGGTTTTATCCAATCTGTGTTTTCAATTTTGCATGGCTCGTTTAAGTTGAGCATAATGCGAGAATTTACCAAAGCGTTCAAATCGTCAGCTAAAATAATTGTGCGCCAAGGCGTTGCAAACGGTGCGCGAGTATATACTTTAATTCCTGTTGCCCACGGCGTTAAATCGGCTTTTAATGTAGTTGAATTATTTTTTGGATATAAGTTCATTGCGGCGTAATCGGTGAGATTTGCTTCGTGAATTGTTATGTAATGTCCCTTGCCTGTTTCGATTGTTAAAGGCGTGCTTACTGTGTCATTTATTTTGCTTACAGGCAGTTTTTTATAAAGATTTTCGTAGTATTCGCCTTTATAAGCGTTGATATGCCAAGCCTGTGAATCTTCTGTCAAAGCAAATTCTGTTAATTCATCAATAATCTCAAAATCTGTAAGATTGGGTTGTTCGGGAAAAACATATCGAAAACCTACGCCATCATCAAATACGCGAAAAATAATTGTCAATAAACGTTGTTCGCCGTTAGATTCCTGCAATTCAACGGTTAGTTCGTTGTAATGATTACGCACTAAAATTTCTTCGCCCCAAATTTGTTCCCATGTTTCGTCAAACGAAGATTTTGATGTGTTTTTTATTACAAAGTTGTCGCTTAATGCGGTTTTTCCATTCAATTCAAATCCAAGTTTCGAAAAATCAATGATTTGCTCATTATTTTTTATAATTCGATAGTAAGGTTTTCCGTCTTTCAGTTCAAATTCTGCAAAAGTATTTCCATCGGGCGACGAAACAATAATTTCTTTACTGTTGTTGCTGCATGCTGCAATAATAATTGTCAATATAGTTATAGATATTAATCTGATTTTTTTCATCATTCACTTTTATTTAATTATCAATTTTTTGTAACAATTCTACTGCTTTATCAACTTGCAATGAAACAAGGTAATAGAATATCTGGTCTAACTTTTTATTGATTTCTTTATCGTTTTTAAATTCTTTTCGATAGTCAAAAAGTTTACGTATCAATGTTAATTGACTTTCGGAATAATTTACGCCTGCAAACGTTTGCGTGCTTTTAAGAAAATCGTATCCAAATTCCAAAGTAGGCTCAATCATAGTGCCTTCGCCAAAATCGTTCCAAGTAATGAGTTGCAAAAAGTTCATGTTTTCTTGTTTTGCCATGTTCAGAAGATTTTTGTATAAATTACCGTTTTCATAATCTAAATCAAACAGATGCGAGCCGCCACCGCCTTGTGCGTAATAATCGCGAAATCCCGGATATGCGCCGCCAAAAAATACTGAAAAATCATTTTTTTTCTGATATTGCATAGCAGGCGTTTGACTGTCAAAAACCCACATATATTCGCCGTTGGCATTTGTTCCTGCCAAGTTAGAATGTTCGTACAAAGTAAGATACGTAGGTTTGTTGCTAAGTATGCTGAAAACGCGAGTCCAATCGGCTTCGGCTTGCAAAGTAACAGGTCCGAATATCAACAATAAAGGTTTTCCATTAACTTTTATGTAATAATCTTTATTGAAATAATCGGTTTGCAAATACCGCATATCTTGCTGTGCCTGATAAATTTGCGCTTCGCGATCGCCTTGCAAAAAACGATCTTCATATACAAATGCAAATTCCAAACCTGTTTTTTCAATCGCTTTGAAAAGCGCTTCGGCATTTCTGTTTACCTGCGGCAAATCGTTGTAATTGCTCAGCCCGTACCAATCGACTAAAACGCCATCGATTCCCGAATATTTCATTAGCAATAAATGATATTCCAAAACGTCTGCATCACTTGAAGCATAAGCTCCAATCGAAGGATAATACCACGCTGCAATTTCGCGTTTTCCATTGGTAATATTATCGGGATTTTTATTAGCCATTGTCCAATGCCATCCCCATTTTCCGTCGGGAGATGTTTCTTTTGTTTCAAACCAAGGCATATAATGTGCATATATTTTCATAGCATTGGTTTTTTGCACGGCAACGGGATTAAACGGCGTAACTACAAATGTTTGAGTAGGTTCATCGTTGTTGCCGCTGCTGCAACTGCTCAAAAAGGGCATTGTTGTTATCAATATTAAGCAAAAAAAGTATTTCATGTTTTTTATAATTTTTCATTTATAAAAACAAGGTTGTACATGTCTGTAACATAATATTATGTACAACCCTGTTTATGTTTATTTTTTAATATCCCGGATTTTGCACAAGTTTATTATTTTTTGCTATTTCCTGATTTGGAATAGGGAATATTTTTGTATGCCTGTCGGCAGGATCTGCTGATTTTTCCCACCATGCGTTAAAGAAATCGCCAAAACGAATATTATCAGTACGGCGATGATCTTCAAATATAAATTCGCGGCGCAGTTCTTCGTTTATAAAATTCAAATCGATAGATGCGGGAGTAGTAAGCCCTGCACGGTTGCGAATTTGTTCAACATACGGACGCGCCTGCGCTGCTGCTCCCAAACGTACATAACATTCTGCCTGCATCAATAAAACTTCGGCATAACGCATGATAACCAAATCGTGATCGCGTTCCCATGTTTCGCCTGCTTTTACTTCGTATTTGTATAAACGAGCGCCTTCATTTTGCAAGGCATCTAATACGTTTACAATATCTTCGGTGTAAACTAACGGTTGATTTCCTCCGTTGCCGGGCATGATAATCGGCGAATTTGTACGTAAATCTATTTGCGCGCCTATACATAATGATTTACGGCGAACATCATTATTTTCAAATGCCGAGTAAAGTCCGGGTTGTGCGCACATTCCGTTGCCACTCCACTGCCAGTTTCCGGCAGCCGAAACAGCCCATTTCTGTTCGTAATGCAACGACATCGAAGTCATATAATTTCCCAAAGTTCCTGCTTTGCTGTCGTAAGGTATGGCAAAAATTATTTCGCTTGAAGTTTCGTTGTTTGTAAGAAAATTTGTAAAATAATCGGATTCAAGTTGTCCTGATATTTTACCGCAGGCATCCAAACAATCTTGCCAGCGAGCCGTTCCTGTATAAACTTCGGCATTTAAATACAGCCGTGCGAGCAAACAATTTGCTGCATTTTGTGTTATTCGTCCGTAGCCGCTTACGGGCAGCAAGTCGATAACATCAAGCAATTCGTTTTCGACAAAAGTAAATACATCTGCGCGACTTGAATTTGAGGGCAGTTCCAAATCTTCGTAATTTGTTGTAACAGGAACATTTCCATACATATCAAGCAAGCGCGAGTAATAGTAAGCGCGTATTGCGCGAAGTTCGGCAAATATTTTTTCTTTTGCGTCGTCAGTCAGCGGCGATTTTTCGGTTTGATAAATTACCGCATTTACCGACGAAACTCCCGAATAACAATAAACCCAACCGCTTAAAACAGCCAAATTGTCGGCTGTCCATGTGTGGCGTTGCAATTCGATATAACGTCCGCCATCGCCCCAATCTCCGCCAACGCGGGTAGGCACAACACATTCGTCGGAAGTAATTGCCGACAGAAAAAATACGTATTCGCTGCAAGGAAATGCGTTTACACCACCGCTGCTGTTTCCTCTCAGCGAAGCATAAGCGCGTCCTACAATTGTTTCTATTTCTCCTTCGGTTAAACCGTATTCGGATGTTGTTACTCTGTCGTAGAGTTTTTCCGAAAGATCGGTACATGCGCCCGAAGCAAGGAGAATTATTAATGATATTATAATTGATTTTATTTTCATAATCTGATTTTATTAAATGTTTAGAAAGAAATACTTACACCAAGCGAGAATGTTCTCGGACGTGGATAATAATTTACATTGTCGCCCGATGATGTTGACAGTGATTTGTCAATACCCGGCGTTGATAATCCGCTAATGCCTATTTCGGGATCGATACCTTTGTAACCTGTTAATACAAACAAGTTTTCGGCTGTCAGATAGCATCGAAGACTGTTGATTCCGATTTTGCTTAACGCCGATGCGGTGAAAGTGTATCCCAGCGTTACTCCTTGAAGACGCAAAAACGAAGCATCTTCTATCCAATAACTTGAATATGTTACATTGTCGTTTATTCCGCTTGTTAAATACGAATCCAAAACGTTATAACTTGGAGCGCGTCCTGCATAACTTATGTTCATCGCTTGTGCGTTCAATACTTTTTGCCCGAACATTCCGTAAGCAGAAATATTCAAATCAAAATTACGATATTTAAAATCAAATGCCAATCCGAGAGTTAAATCGGGTTGAACATCGCCAAGAATTTCGGGTGCGCCATTGTTTGCAAGAATAAATTTTCCGTTTTCATCAATACCTGAATAACGAGGTCCATAGAAAGTTCCAACGGGATATCCTTCTTTAATAATTTGAGAATATACGCCCGACAAACCTGTTAAACCATGCAACAAACCCGATTGAACTGCATCTGTTTGATAAATATCATTAGATAATTTCAATATTTTTTGTTTGTTGTGAGCCAATGTTAAAGTGCCGTCTATCGAAAAATCATTTGCTTTGTAAATATTTGAATTAACGGTTAATTCAATGCCTGTATTGCTTAAATCGCCTACGTTAGCCAAAATTGTAGGATAAAGATAAGGCGGCATTGGAACGCTGTATGTGTAAAGCAAATCGCTGGTTTTTTTGTAATACCAGTCGATAGTTGCATTTACGCGATGAAACAGAGTAAAATCAACGCCTATATTTGTTTGTGCTGATGATTCCCATTTCAAATCGGGATTTGGATTTTGCGTAACTCCATACGATTGTTTCCAAACTCCTGCGGCTGCATCGTAATACGCTGCTCCGCCCGAAGTTCCCATTAATGCCAGCGATTTATATTCGCCTATTCCTTCTTGATTTCCCGTAACGCCAAAACCTGCGCGAAGTTTCAGATTTGACAAATAATCTTTTGTTGATTCCATAAACGGCTCGTCGGATATTTTCCATGCTGCCGATACCGATGGGAAAAATCCCCATTTGTTGTTTTCGCCAAAACGAGTAGAGCCGTCGCGGCGAAGTGTTGCGGTAAACAAATATTTATTGTCGAAACTATAATTTACACGTCCGAAGAACGATATTAAACGAGCATTTCCTTTATAAGAATAAACATCGCCGATACGAAAATCCTGTCCTGCCGCCAGATTATTGTAACTGAAAGCATCGGTATCAAAACCTCTGCGTTCTGCGCCAGAGCCTTCGTAAGTATTTGTCAGAAAAGAATATCCGAGCATTGTATTAAAACGGTGTTTTTCGGCAAATGTGTGTTCGTAAGTCAAATACGATTCAAATTGTTTATTTGTATAATCGGCGATTGATTTACGTCCGTAGCCTTTGTCGGTAAGCCCCGAAAAAGCATAAGTGGGACGATAAAAACGCCCTTGATTTGAATTGTATTCATACGAAATATTGGCTATCGCTTTTAATCCATCAATAATTTCAACTTCGGCTTTAATGTATCCTAACAAGCGTTTGCGCGAACTGTCGTCGTTACGGTTATTTTGTAATTCTACGGGATTGTTGTTGTTTGTTCCGCCTATTTGAGTATATTCTCCGTTTTGTTTTACAGGAACTGTCGGGTTGAGAGTATAAGCCCTGTCGAAAATTCCGTATTCAATACCTGTCCATTTGTCGGAATTTGCGTGCAGACTAAATTCTATTTTCAGTTTTTTATTAAATCCGTATTGATAACCTGTAATACTTCCGCCAACGCGGTTCAAAAAACTATTGATAATCACGCCTTGATTGTCCAAATAATTTATTGAAGCGCGAAAACCACCGTTTTCTGTTCCCGACGAAAAAGCAAGAGTGTGAGAATGAGAAATGGCTGTTTGCTCCAATTCTTTTTGCCAATCGGTATTACCGCCAAAATCTATTGCAGATGCAATATTGTTTTCGCGTACATATTGTCGCCATTGGTTGGCTGACAGCAAATCAAGATTTTTTGCTACCGAGCCTACTGCAACATATCCGTTGTAACTTATGCTTCCGCCTTTTTTCTCACGATTGGTTGTAATAATAATAACGCCGTTTGCGCCACGAGAGCCGAAAATAGCCGCTGCCGAAGCATCTTTCAAAACATCAAACGAAAGAATTTCGCCGGGTTGAATTGTATTAATATCAACTCCTTGAATACCATCAACAACAAACAGCGGGCTATTACTTGCCGATAGCGAAGTGCCGCCGCGCAAACGTACAGATGCTCCCGAAGCAGGATCGCCGCTGCCTTGTATAACCGTTAAACCAGCTATTTTTCCTTGTAATAATTGTTCGGTAGAAGAAATTATACCTTTTTTAAAATCAGATGCCGAAACCGATGATATTGAGCCTGTCAAATCAGCCCTGCGTGCAGTGCCGTAGCCTATTGCAACAACTGTTGCCTGCTCTAATCCGATTGCGTCGGGCTGTAATTTCACATTCATGGTTGGTTGAGCCGTAAGTGTTTGTGTTTCATATCCAATATAAGAGAAAACAAGTTGTGTTCCCTGTGCAACGGTTAATGTAAATTTTCCGTTGTCATCGGTTGTTGTACCTTGCGAGGCTGAAACAACAACACTTACACCCCAAAGCGGTGCAGCATTTTCGTCGATTACTGTTCCGCTAACAGTAATGTTTTGCTGTGCGTAAGCCGAGTTGATAAAAGCAACTGTCGCCATTATCAACACAATATACTTTTTAATTTTTTTCAAATTCATAATCATGATTATTTAATTAGGTTTTAATCGACAGTTACTAATGGGATATCTCCCGAATATATTTCGTTATTATTTTGATCTTTAATAACAACGGTAAGTTTGGAAATATTCATTCCTCTAAATTCTTCGGCAATATTAACAAATGCGCGTTGCATAGCCATTGGCGCTGCGCCCGATAAATCGCCTGTAATTGTTTTAGTTCCGCCTGTAACAGAATACGACAAAAACTGTCCTCTGTTGTTGTATTCGCGGGTAATAACCAAAATATCTTTCAAACTTATTTTTACAGGGAAAAAATACAAACTTGGCGGCGGCGGAACAGGAACGCCTGCTGCAAGAATAACGTAATTTCCTGTTGCATCTGCATTTGTAGCACCCCAATCGTCCATCACAAATAAAAATTCAAAGTTGTTAAATTCATCTTCTTCGGATGCTTGAAAATATTGGTAAGGAACAAAATCTTTTTTGTAAATTCCATTGCCCAAATGTTTAAGTTCCGTGTAGCAAGCCGATTGCGGCTGAGCGCACAAAGCCGCTCCTGTTTCCCAAGCATGATATTCGATGGTATGATCGGCAAAATTATTATAGCCGCTGTGTATGTGAACACCTTTTGCGCCGCTTGCCGCATCAGCAAAACCGGGCGCAAGATTTGCATTAAACAAAATAGAAACGTTGCTTGTAGGATATACGCTTTTACCGGGAATTGCCTGAGTATTATTATTTTCGGTTGAATAATAATCCATAATTTTTCCACTTGCGGCAAAATCTCCTACGTAATTTGTATTTGTTTTAATTACAAGAGTTCCTGTGTGATAATCATCAAAATTATCAGATCTTAGCAAAAAGTTAAAAGCATGATCGGAATGAGCGTAAATATCGGCGGATGTCATTCCAAAAAAAACTGTTGGAATAAAAGTTATACTCCAAATTCTATTTCCTTCATAATACAAAGGAATCGGCGCACCTGTCGGATTTGACGGCGCCCATATCCACAATGAAAGCGGAGAGCCATTAGGCAACACGGCTTCTTGTGTGCTTCCAAAATCAAAATACCATGTAATTTCTTCGTCCATAGCATATACCGCAGGCACTACCCAATATTTATCGGGATTAATATCGGCTGCGCGTAATACCGACATTGACAGCATTATAAAACCAATAATGCAGAGTATCATTTTTTTCATAATCTAATTAGTTTTTAGTTAATTTAAATTGGTACGATACGAAAGGAACATCGTTGGATGTTCTTGTTAGTTTCAACTCCATTTCGGGTGTTGCACCGGGCATACTTGTAATGCTGAGTTTGCCGCTTTTATGCGCTTTTGCGGCATCTTCATACAATAAAATTGTTGGAGGCGTTCCGTTGGTTAGCGGAAAATCGGTATCCAACTCCCAATAGCCTTGTTCATTGAAAAGTTCGGGAGCACTTCCGCTCACTGCATACGAAGTAGGGTTTCCTTCATTGTCCACGTTTAGTGTAATACCAAAAGTGGTGAATCCAAACTGGTCGGTTAACGAAATTTCCGAAGGGCTTAAACCGGCTTTTTTTGCTGTTTCATCAATTTGTGTTACAGACAATAAATGCCAATCGCCGTTTGTTTTTTCAGAAATTGTAATTGGCGACACATACGAGCCGTCGTCAGTATCATTGCATCCCGTAAAGAGAAACACAGATAAAAACAACATAAGGCTTCCAAATAAATACTTGGTTTTTTTCATCGTTATTAAATGTTTTAAAATATTAGACATAGTTTATGTTATTAAAATTTTTACAAAAATATAATTCATTTTATCAGATTAAAACATACTAATAAAAAATATAGACGTTTTTGTTGTCTTTATTTTTTAAAATAAACATAATCAATAATATAATTCAAAAAACCTATTTAAAAAATATAGATAAAATATTAATGAAATTTGCTAAAATTCGGCTTTTTTTGAAAACAATAAAAACATTTTTCATAAAAATCGTAGAAATACAAAATTTTTCATAGCTTTGCGGTAACAAAACCTATTTTATGCTGTGAAAAGATTAATACACATATCAGTTATAATGTATTGCGTTTGCTCGTCGTTTTTGGCTTACGCTAAGGCGATTAATATCACTACCGATTTGGATTCGCTTGATTATTACATCGCAAAACAAAATGAATATGTGCTGCAAAAAGAAAATCGCATCAGCAAAATAAAAGAAACTATTGCGCTACCCGAAAACGAAACCAATACGCTTTATACCTTATACAATAATTTGTTTGAAGAATATCGTTCGTATATTTACGATTCGGCTTACGTTTGTGTTGAAAAACTGCTGGAATTATCGTACACACTCAACGATACTTGCAAAATTACGGCATCGAATATAAAACTTGGTTTTTGTTATTTGTCGTCGGGATTGTTTAAAGAGGCTTTTGATATTTTTTCGCAAATAGATGTTTCAAATTGCGATAATACCACAAAAATAGAATATTATCTCAATAAAGCACGCTTGTATTACGATTTGGGAGATTACAACAACAGCGACGATTTTCGCCGACAATACGATAATTTGGGAAACAAAACTATGGATTTTGCCATAGAACTGTTGCCTCACGGCTCGGCGCATTATTGGGCGGCTATGGAATTAAAACACATGAAATCTGCAAATTATAAAGATGCAATAAATGCTTTTGAACATCTGATTTCTACCAACGATTATTCGGAACACGAATTGGCAATTGCAACGTCAAGCCTTTCATACGTGTATTTTTTGCAAGGCGTGCAGCCAAAAGC
>JAITPP010000229.1 GCA_031289385.1 Prevotellaceae bacterium
ATATTCTCCGAAAGTAAATTATTGCAAACCACGAAACGCATCGAGGGCGATAAAGGGGCATTTATCAGTACGTCTGTTTGTGTACGACTGTTTAATACCGTATTGTAGCAGAAATATAAGTCATTGGCAGGGTATCTGTCATACACTTCTTTCGCATAAGAAACAATTGCCGGATTATCCGTGTTTTTCGATTGCTGAATGATATTTCCGACTACCACAGCCTGCCCGCCCGAAGGAAAATCGAGTTCATAGCTTGCACGGGAATCGGCATCGGTTTCGTCCGTCAGTCGGTTATACATGACAATGCTCAGCGCGGCGCGGCTTTTGAGCAGATGCCCTATGTCGGCATGATGAAAATAACTGCCCGAAACCGACACTTTGGCGATATATCCCACGTATAGATTGTGCGAATATCCGTCGCTATTGCCGTTGTATCCAAATTCGCTGTTGCGGATTGTCAATGTAGATACACCGTCATTTGACGTCAATATACCTGTTTCATTGCGCAGGAAACGGCAATCAACAATTATCAAGTCGCCTTTTGTCTGGCGGATGCCTGCGCCGTTTTCATCAGGCACTTTGGCATTTTTGAAGGTAATACCTTCTACTCTTATCTTTCCACCGTTGACTTCCCAGATGCCTTTGCCTCCGTAGTGTTTACCGTTGGCGTCCAAAATAACATCTCCGCCGACAGCGCGAATAATGAGATTATTTTGATTCCAATAGGCTACATCGCCCAAATAAGTTCCTGCATCAACTTCTATCAGCGTACCGTCTGTGGCAACTAACGATGCTGCATTGATGGTTTTAAATGGCTTGTCTGTCCCTACCTGCAATACGGTAGAATAAGGGATTTCTTCCAATTCGTCGTCATCGTCCACAGGTGCAACTTCATTTTTAGAACAGGAAAGCAGCGATAAAGTCAGCAGACAGAACAGAATGAGGCAAAATGCCATCAAACGTTTGATAATTAAATTTCTTTTATTCATAGTTCGTAATTTTTTAGTATTTTATTTGCAATTCTTTTTTACAAAGATATATAAAGTTTTCCACATTTACGCATATTTTTTTAAAAATTTTTATCTGCGCAAATCCATAAATCTGAGCTATCTGCGTGCTAAAAAAATATCTAAAACCGATACTATCTTTATTTAAACCACCTAAAAATACCCATTATTTTTGCGGCGAATAAGCAAAAAGATAAATATAAATAATTTGTTTTTAATATGTTAATGTGATTTACTTTTTTTTGTGTTATTTTACATCTTTATTTTAAAAACAAAAAGGCGAAAAGATAAACACTAATCACCTTTTTGCTTTATAAAAAATTTGTCAGCATTTCAATAAAAAACTGAAATCGGCATCGGGTTTAATTTCTTTGGGCTCGTCGCCGTATTTGAATAGCCGCACGTTGCGCTTGCCTACGAGTTTCATTTTGTTGTTTTCAATCAAGAACATACAGCCTTCGCGCAAACCCACAACATATTTTTTCGGATTTGCTGCAATATATTCCAAAATTCGTTGCTCGCGGGTTTCGCCTGCGTGTCCGTCGGGATTAACATCCAGATAATGAGGATTTATTTGAAACGGCACAAGGTTAAGCGTTTTAAACGAGCGCGGCTGAACAACAGGCATATCATTTGTTGTGCACATGGTAGGGCAAGCAACGTTTGAGCCTGCACTCCAACCTATATACGGCGTGCCTTTCAGCGTTTTTGCGCGTATGGCATCCATCAGTCCGTAAAGTTGCATATACCTTACCAAATGAAAAGTGTTTCCGCCGCCGACAACTATCGCCTGCGCTTTTGCTATTGCTTTTGCCGGCTCGCTGTGGCGATGCACAGAATCGACTTCAACGCCAAATTCGGAAAAACGATTTTGCACTTTTTCCTGATACTCGTCGTACGAAAAAGTAACTGCCGCGTATGGAACAAACATTACTTTTTTCACATTGTTTTTTGATAAAAATTCGGCTATTTGCTTTTTGGGATATTCCAAATATTTTTCGCCTGCATTTGTTGAATTGCTTATTAAAAGAAGTTTCATATTGTATTATATTTTAATAGTTAAAAATCAGTAATTTACTTTAATAATTTATTGATGTTTTCTTTAAGATTTGAAAATTCCGTTTCGTCGTAAAGACGTGTTAAAAAAACTATTTTTCCATCTTTGTTTATAAGAATGTTTCGGGTAACTCCGGCATCTTTTTCGGTGTACAGACTGAATATTTTTCCGTCTTCGTCAAGCACAATCGGATATGTAATTTTTGTTGCTTTTATAAATTTTTTGATAGTTTCGGCGTTTTCCTCCAAATCTATCCCGATTAGCACAAAATCTTTGTTGTTCTTGTGTTTTTGCCAAATGTCGGATTCGATAAACGGCATTTCTTTGCGGCACACGCTGCACCAACTTGCCGTAAATTGCAACATCACAATTTTTCCTTTTAAATCGCTGAGTTGCGCCGTTTTTCCATCAAGATATTTTATTGTGAAATTTGGCGCATTATCACCTACTTTTACTGTGTACCCGCGATTTTCTTTTTCGCTTTGCGCAATCGCAGAAAACGAAAATAACGCGATTGTTAAAATGAATAATATTTTTTTCATATTTTATTATTTATTAATTGGTTAATATATTTGTCATTTAATAACATGATTTTTTGTTTTTTCTATTTTTTTTATTAAGTAAATATTTTATATATAATTATTTAACATATTCTTCATTTTAATATCTGTATTTTGTATTATCGTCGGTAATTATTTTCAAATAATTGATATACCTCGAAATTGGAATATAGCCGTTATCAACAGCAGTCTTAACTCCGCATTGCGGCTCGTGAGTGTGGGTACATGGATTGTATTTGCAATTTTTTGAAAATTTAAAAATTTCAGGAAAAAAATGATACAATTCCTCGTTTGCAAATTCGGCTATTAATCCGAAACCTTTAAGTCCCGGTGTATCAATAATGTATCCGCCGAAATCGAGATTAAACATTTCGTAAAATGTTGTTGTGTGCATTCCCGATTTATGAGCAACTGAAATTTTTCCTGTTCTGGCATTTTGTGTGTCGTCAATGGTGTTTATCAAGGTTGATTTTCCTACGCCTGAATTGCCGAGAAATACCGAAACTTTATTTTTCATCATGTCTTTCAGTTTGTTAATGTTAATATTTTCGGTTGCCGATACTTCCAGCATTTCGTAACCTGCTTTGGTATAAATATCTTTAAATTCGGCGAGTGTGGTTTTTAAAAGTTTATTTTTATACAAGTCTATTTTATTGATTATTATTATTGTAGGTATGTGGTAAGCTTCGGTTGTCAGCAAAAATCTGTCGATAAATTCGAGTTTGGTTTCGGGCAAAGCGAGTGTAACAACAAGAAAAGCGATATCAACGTTTGCGGCAACAATGTGAGCCTGCTTTGAAAGGTTTGAAGGCTTGCGAATTATATAATTTTTTCGTGAGTGAACATTCACTATTGCTCCCGATTCTTCGTTTTCGTCAAAATCAATATCTACAATGTCGCCAACGGCAATGGGATTAGTTGTTTTGTCGTCTTTCAGTCGCAATTTTCCACGCAGAGTGCAGTTTATGCGTTTGTGGGTTTCACCAAACTGCACAATATACTGAATTCCTGTATGTTTTACAACTAATCCTGTTTTCATTTTTTTTATTTTTTTGCTTTTTCACGAAAAGTTATTTTTGATTAATATCGCCGCCAAAAGCAAAAATCGTTTGCTCCTGAGAATATCCACATACACTAAGGAGTAAAATTGCTAAAACAGTTAGATATTTTTTCATATATTTATTATTTTATAAATTGATATTCAACATATTTGTCATATTGTCTTTTTTATAAGCCTCAATTCCGCTTTTAAGAAAATCTACAAAACCGTTTATGTCCAAATCGTAATTGCGCGGAGGCACAAGCATTTTGCCGTCTTTACCTTCTAAAACGTAATGTGGCTGCGATATTGCCTTATATTTTGTGAATGAAAAATTGAAGTTTATTTTGCCGAGTGTTTTTAGCACTTTTCCTGTTTCGGTTGTAACCCATTCGCTTTCGGGCAACATTTTTCTATCATCAACATAAAGCGCAACGATAACATATTCATTATTCAATATATCAAATACTTCGGGTGCTGTCCAAACACGCGCTTCCATTTCGCGGCAATTTACGCAACCGTGTCCTGTAAAGTCAATAAACAATGGTTTGCCAACTTTTGCGGCGTATTCTGATGCTTCTTTATAATCAAAAAATCCTTTTAATCCCTGAGGGAGATGTAAAAAATCGCTGTATTTTACAGATTTTCCGTCTGCATTTATCTGCATTGCAGGCTTTTGCGATTCCATAACAAAATCTTGTGTACTCATTGGCGTAAGATAACCCGAAAGACTTTTTAGCGGCGCACCCCACATTCCGGGAATTAAATAAACCACAAAACTAAACGTAATGATAACAAATGTAAGTCGCGTAACACCAATATGTTGTACATCGCTATCGTGAGCAAATTTAATCTTACCCAAAAGATAAAATCCCATTAATGTAAATACAACAATCCATATTGCAAGATAAATTTCTCTATCGAGAATATTTATGTGATATGCTTGGTCGATTATTCCTATAAATTTCAGACTTAAAGCAACTTCAACAAATCCAAGAACAACTTTCACCGAATTTAGCCAGCCTCCGCTTTTGGGCAGTTTATTTAATACAGACGGAAACATCGCCATTAAAATAAACGGCAAGGCAAAAATCGTTGAAAATGCGAGCATTACAACTATCGGCGTCCAAAATTCGCCTGCAAATGCTTTTATAATTATTGTGCTGATAATAGGTCCTGTACACGAAAACGACACAAGCACAAGCGTTAACGCCATAAAAAATATTCCGCCGATGCCGCCTTTGTCGGCGTTTTTGTCGCTTTTGTTTACCATCCAACTTGGCAGTATGATATCGAATGCGCCAAAAAACGATGCTGCAAAAATTATAAAGACAAGGAAAAATATTATATTTGGTAGCCAATGCGTTGATAGCCAATTAAAAATATTTGCTGTTGTTTCGTCTCCGCCAATAGTTCGGATGATTAAAATAATAGCGGCAATAGGTAAAGTGTAAAGCAAAATTATAAACAATCCGTATATCGACGCGCTTGCTTTGGTTTTGTTTTTTGAGCCTTTCATAAAAAACGAAACCGTCATTGGCAGCATTGGGAAAACGCAGGGCGTAAGAATTGCCGCCAATCCCCACAAAATGGCTTCGATAATATATTCCCAAAGCGATTTTCCTTCGGTTTGCATCGGAATGGCTGTTTCGTTTTCGGAAATTTGCGCTTGCGAAACCGCTGTTTCAACAACACTTTGCCGATTGGCATTGACAACACCGAGCGTGAGAGTAAAATCCTCGTCGGTTGGAGGAAGGCATTGCTTGTCGTCGCAAACCGTCCATTCTACATTTGCTTTTATTGTTGCGCCGTCGCCCGATAATTTTATTTTTTGAGCAAATCGCGCCGTTTTTTCAAAATATCCGATTTCCATTTGAAACATATCGTCAAATTTTCGGACAGGCGTATCAAGCATTTCGATATTTCCCGCCAGTGTTGCGTTTTCGGGCAATTCAAAAGTAAAAGTTGTGGCGTTAGGACCTTCGCCTTCTTCGTAAGGACCTGTATCGTACAAATGCCAATGATTTTCAATGTCGGCGCTAAAAATTATTTGATAAATATTATCTTCGGTTTGCGTTACCGATGTTTTCCAACCGACAGGATTTTGCTGAGCAAAGCCAAGCGTACCGTAAAAAGCAATTAGTATAACTGATATAAAACGTAATATTTTTTTCATGTTTTTTAATGTTTATGTAATATTCACACAAAATTAAACAAATATTTTATTATTGCGGCTGCTTTCGGTTAAAAAATATTTAATGGGGACAAGAAACAAGAACGAAGAGCCAAGAAACAAGAACAAAGAAGTTAGAAAGTTATTTTTGAAGTTAAGAAGTTAGGGAAGTTGTTTTTGAAGTTAAGAAGTTATTTTTGAAATTTTTGATATAAAAAACTTTCGGAATTTGCGGAATTTTTTAAATTTATATGATAATTTTTTGCATAATTTTTTTTGTAATAAAAAATTATTATAACTTTGTACTGAAATGTATAATATTGTGTGCTTATGAAATAAAAAAACAGCAAGCAATACGCACATTTTAAGATTTATTGAAAAAGCGTTTAGCTTAAATTTTGGCTTACTGAAATCTCAACAATTTCAAAAATCAACCAAGAGTAAAGCAATCGCTCACGTCGGTTCCGGCGTGGGCATTACTCATTTGTTTAGTTGATTAGGTAGTTGAGAACCTCAGTAAGCGGAAAATATTTAGGGTTTTGTCCGCGCTTTTTTTATGTAAATATTTTTGATTAAGAATCACTATTGTCCGCTAAAGTCAAAAAACACTTATAATTTAATTATTACTATCTGATAATCAGACCTAATTGTTTTTATTTTCAAAAGCAAGCCCCCATCATGTTTTCGGGGAATAACGAATTTTGATATTCCATTTTTTTGTCATTTATAACTTGCCTCCAACTGCCTTCGGGGTC
>JAITPP010000261.1 GCA_031289385.1 Prevotellaceae bacterium
ACAATGGTAGCCTTGCGCGAAGTTGTGATTGGCTACACGTTACCTGCAAAATGGTTTAACAATAAATTTGTAAAAGGAATTGATATTAACTTTGTTGGTAACAATCTGCTTTTATGGACACCCGATACCAATAAATTTGTTGACCCTCAGGTTACAACCTTTGGGAACGACCTTAATGCTGAATTTGGCGAATTTAGTACAATGCCAACAGTAAGACGATACGGATTCAGCATTAAACTTAAAATATAATTTATAAACTATAAAAAATAATTAAAGATGAAAAAAATAACAATTATATTATTACTCGGATTTTTGTCATTAGGCATACAATCATGCGACAAATTTTTTGATGTCAATACAAGTCCTAATTCTCCTGCAAATGCCCCTTATTATATGGTATTTCCACGTGCGGTTTTAGGTACGGCATCTGTTACCGGAGGACAATATGCGATATTGGGAACACTTTGGTCACAACATTTTACGCAATCAAATACAGCGCAACAATACCTAAGATGGGTGTATAACGATGTAGCGCCCGAAGCGCTTGGAAGTTCTTTCAACGGTTTATATGTGAATGGATTGAGAAATTATTCAATAGTAAGACAACAGGCTGCCGAAGCAGAAAACTGGAAATATTATTTAATGGCAACAGTTATGGAAGCCTATACTGCTCAGGTTTTGACTGATTTACACGAAGATATACCATTTGCCGAAGCCTTATTGGCAGTAGAGGGTAACGTATCTCCAAAATATGATAAATCACAAGACGTTTACGATGCGCTGATTTCGCGTATAGATGAAGCTTTGAGCAAAGATTTCACAGTAAGTACAAATAATGAAGGTGATGCTGCTGCAAATGATAAAATATTTGGCGGTAATATAGACAAATGGATACAATTTGCAAATACATTAAAACTGAGAATTTATTTGCGACAGATATATGCGCGCGAATCGGTGTCATTGGCTGGAATTACTTCTCTTTTGGCAGAAAATAATTTTTTAAAAGAAGATGCAAAAATTGGTGGTTTTGAAAACGAAGCGGGTAAATACAATCCTTTATATGGAAGCGAAGTCGCTTCAAGCGGATTGGGAGACCCTAATATTCGTGGTTGCAATACTTTCCTTAATTTTATGAATACAAACAGCGATGCCCGCTTATCTTTTATCTATAAGTATGCCCCAAGTACGAGCGTTTATAGGGCTATTGATTATGGCTCGCGTCCAACGACAAACATAGTTCCTAATAATAGTTTGTCAAGAGGACAATTTACACCAACCGATCCTGTCGTATTTCTTTCTAAGGCAGAAAGCCAGTTTTTGCAGGCAGAAGCAAAGGAATGGAAAACACAAAGTGGGAAAGATAATTATGATGCAGGTGTATTGGCATCGTTTGCAAAATACGGATTAGACGGCTCGGCTTATATAGCAGCAGGAGGCGTTTATGAATATCCGTCAGGCACTTTTGCTGAAAAACAAGCCGCTATAATTACACAAAAATGGGTTGATTGCGCTATTACCAATCCGATAGAATCATATTTGGAATATAATCGTACAGGTTATCCCGATTTTTTAATTTCTGCGGTAAATTCCATATATACAGGTGTTTTTCCAAAGCGATTACCTTATCCTTCAACCGAAACGGATAGAAATCCCAATACTCCTATAAATAAAAGTATTGGAGAAAAAATATGGTGGAATAAATAAAGTTTAATTATTAAAAATTCAGAATATGAAAAATATAGTAAAAATAATAGTATTATCAATCTTTAGCGCAGTGCTTTTTGCATCCTGCGAAAAAGATTCGGAAGGACTTAGTGAAGTTGTTTCATATCCTCAGTTAACTATTACAGGTGGTAATTTTATTGTAATTGTTCAAGGAGGAGAAGCATTTGTTGATCCGGGTGCTGAAGCTGTTGCAGGAGATGTAACTCTACCGGTAACGGCAACAGGTTCGGTAGATGTTACAACTCCGGGATTGTATCCAATAATTTATTCAGCGTCTGTTGACACCGAAATTGGCATGATGACATCCTCGGCAGAAAGAAAAGTATTGGTTGTATCTCAGCCATTAACAGTAGATCATTCGGGAAATTATATTCAAAGTGGTGGAACACGTGCAAGAACAGCCACAAAACAGGCTGATGCTTTAGGCTGGTATCGCTTTTCCGATGCGTGGTGGCAAGCAGCCGCAATTCCTGTGGAATTTGTAGATTTCGGCACATCTTTGCAAGTAATTCCCGGTAACTGTAATTATGGTCCCTTTGATGGCACTGCGAGCTATAATTCTGCGACACATGAGATTACTTTCTCATTGCACTTTACATCTGGAGTTAATCAGGGTGTATCTTGGACATCTATATGGACAAAACAATAAATTATAATAAAAAGGAGAGAAAATTATGAATAAAAAATTAATAATCGTACTTTTAGCTTGTGTTGCGTTGTTCGTGTCATGCAACGAAGAAGACAATTACGAATCGGATTTATCGGTTCAGATATTAGCCGGCGAATGGCAAGTTTTTGGAGATCCTTATATGGGAGATGATGGTTGGATTCTTAGAACAGCAAATACTGTTGAAAACTCTAAAAATGCAATTATTCTTACAGATGCTCAAAGCTTTTGGTATTTCACAGTAAAAGTACCTGCTGAACCGTGGAGTCCTTCTTTTGGACAAGAAACACCTGTTACAAATTTATACTACGACGTAGATGTACAAGACCCTATTATCGTTCCTTATGATATAGGAGTTATTGTAAAAAACGGCAAAGTAACGCCTAAGGCAATAACACTTCCTTCAGGATGGAAAGCAGACAAAATATCATTTACACTTGCGTTTGAAGATGATTATCCTGAATATGCTGAATATCGTATTGTAGGGTATCGCATAAGCGGCTTTTTGGAAGATGTAGGTTATGTATATCACGAACAATAGTGAACACAATTAGATTATAATTGTGGTAATAAACAAAGAGGTTGTCTAAAAATAAGGCAACCTCTTTTTGTATTTTGTACACCATTATAATCGCCAAAACCAAAAGTACACAAATCTAAAACCAAAAGTACATTTTTCCTGACTTTGACAAAGCGACACCCTACAATTTTCCCAAAAAATTTTCGTTAGAGCGATAGATTTGTGTTTTGGCGTAATTAACCCCTAACTCCGCATCAAATTACCCAGTCTAAATAAAAAAACGTAAAAAAATGACATA
>JAITPP010000265.1 GCA_031289385.1 Prevotellaceae bacterium
TGTTGAAAATGATAAAAAACCATTCTTTCTAAATATGTAAATTTGATTTAAACCTTATTTTTGTGAGTACCCTTAGTAGCAAAGTAAACCGCTCACAAAAATAAAGGCAAAAAAAGAGAACATTTGCAAAAATAAACCTTTGTGTTCTTTGTGAAAAACTTTGTGCTCTTTGTGTTTTTTCTTTTTTTACCACAAAGTTCACAAAGAAAACACAAAGGACACAAGTTTTTATATCAACAAATTTCGTAATTCGTAATTTTGTAATTCGGAATTGATTTTTTACCGCAAAGAACACAAAGATTTTTTATTTGCAAAAACGTAATTCGTAATTCGTAATTGATTTTTTACCATTTCATTTTTTTTGATAAATACCAAATTGGTAGCCGAGCCATTGCAAAACCAACCACAAACACAAATGCCAAAATTAAGAATATATCACCAATCTGAATTTCAACAGGATAAGCATCAATAATAAACATATTCGGAAGTTTTATTATTTTAAAATATTGCTGTATCAGGCATAAAATTACGCCAAGCGTCAAGCCGATAATTGCTCCGCCTATGGCTATCATACATCCCTGATAATAAAATATTTGCTTTACTGTCTTATTGCTGCTGCCAAGCACTCTGAATGTTTCTATATCTTTTTTCTTATCCACAATCAGCATCGAAATCAAACCTATTATGTTGAACGAAAACAGCGTGATAATAAACACAAGTATTACGTAAATTGCATATTTTTCTGACGACAACATTCGGTACAGCGTTTCGTTTTGCTGATAGCGGTTTTTCACATCAAAGCCCTCGCCTACAATTTCTTGTATTTGTTTTTGAATGGCGTTTATGTTTTTTGTAGAATCAATTTTTATTTCTATTGCCGAAATTTCGGCGGTATAGTTTAACAGGCTTTGAGCAAAATCGAGAGGAACGAAAAAATAATTATAGTCGAAACTTTGTTCTATTGAAAAAAAACCTGCTGGGTAAACATAATCAACTGCCATTGCATCAAGCGTATTTGTCATTGAAACTTTTACTCCACGCTTTGGAATCCAAACTTCAACAGGCGCAAAAAAACTTAAATTAACGCCAAGTGTTTGCGCTATTCCTATACCCATAACTGTTTGTGGTACATCCGAATTCCACAGTTTAAATTCGCCCATTGCAACAAAAGAAAACTCGCCATTTTCCGAAATTCTCTTTTTTGTGATTCCCGAAACATTTTCGTAATTTTTATCAACACCTTTCATCGTTGCTATGCTCTGTGTTGTATGCCTATTAACGTAATCATTATTAAGTTTGTAACTTATCAAAACATTTTCTTCTAAAACCTGAGAATAATCCAAAACACCGTTTACTTTTTCTATTTTTTCAAACAATAGCGAGTCGCAAACAAAAGTTTTACCTTCTGTTGCCGAAATACGAATATCGGGGCTGAATACGGAATATAATTTTTTGGTAAGACTGTCGTAACCATTTGCTACCGACAGAATTACAACAAGCGCAAGCGTTCCTATCGCAACGCCCACAACGCTTATATACGAAATAACATTTATAACGTTATGCGTTTTTTTGGCAAATAAATATCGGCGTGCTATGAAAACAGGAAAATTCATCTGATTTTTTGTTTATTTAACAATATAATGATATTTATTTTTTCAAAAGACTTTCAATTTTTTCAACGTAATCAAGAGAATCATCAATATTGAAAGCGATTTCGGGAACTATTCTCAGTTGATTTTTAACCCGCTTGCCAATTTCAAGACGAATAGATTTTATGTTTTGTGAAATAATTTTCATCGCATTTTCGGCTTTCGACGATGGGAAAATACTAATGAAAACCTTTGCAAAACTCAAATCCGAACTTATTCGCACGCCTGTAACCGAAATCATTGCGCCCTTGTAAGCCGCCATTCCCTGTTGTTGAAAAATTTCGCTTAAATCTTTTTGTAATTGCCTTGCAACCTTTTGTTGTCGTGTCGATTCTGTTTCCATTTTTTTAATTTTTATTTACAAAGATAATAAAAATACAATGGTTTTCATTATTTTTTTGATTTATTAAAATTTAATGCTTAATAATCATTTGGGCAATTTTGTGAACTGTTTAACAAAAAACACTTTGAAAAACAAATAAAAAAATTACAATTTTTAATGATTTGCAGGTGTAATTCTCAATATTATGAACATTTAACTAATTAATATTTATTATATCAACCTTATTATTTAACTTTGCAGTAGCAAAAAATATTTATGTTAATGGAATTGGGAAAATATGCGCAAAGTGAGGCTATTGTTAGTACAGACAATACTGCAATAAATGTGGGTTCGGGAAATTTACCCGTTTTTGCAACTCCCTCTATGATTGCTCTAATGGAAAATGCTGCTATGCAATGTGTTGCGCCCTATTTAGATGAAATATCTACAACTGTGGGAATTGCGCTTAATATAGAGCATGCGCGAGCATCGAAAACAGGCGAAAAAATAATTGCAAAAGCCACGCTTACAGCGATTAAAGGTAGAGAACTTTTGTTTGATGTTGAGGCTTGCGACAGTAAAGGGCAAATCGGCAAAGGAACACATAAACGTTTTATTGTAGATATTGAAAAATTTATGAATAAATTAATGTAACAAAATAATGCGGTTATTTAACATTTGATAATAACTATATTAATATAATTTGATTTAAAAAATATTGTAAAAATGATAAAAATATTAGAATTTCAATTTAATCCTGTCGAAGTAAATACATATATTGTTTACGACGAAACATCTGAATGTGTTATAATTGACGCCGGTTGCTGCAATAAAGGCGAAAATGAAATGCTACAAAAAGCGATTACTGTTAATAATCTTAAACCCAGTAAATTAATCTCTACTCATGGGCATTTTGATCATGTAATGGGAAATAGTTTTGTATGCGAAACATATAAAATAAGCACATATATGAATAAAAATGATTTGGGCGATGTTGAACGCGCTGCATCTCACGCTTCTTATTTTGATATCAACATAATTCAACCGCCTGTTCCGCAAAATTTTATAAACGATGGCGATGAAATAAAATTTGGAAATAGTACGCTTAAAATTATCTTTACTCCCGGACATACTCGTGGTGGAATTTGTTTGTATAGCGAGTCCGATAAATTATTATTCAGCGGCGATACGCTTTTTGCTGGAAGCATAGGACGCACAGATTTGCCCGGCGGCGATTACGATGTGCTGATAAACAGCCTGAAAAAACTCATGCAGTTGCCCGACGATACAAATGTATTTTGCGGACATGGACCAAGAACTACTATCGGTTACGAAAAATCAACAAATCCGTTTATTACCGAAGTAATGTAATAATTGAAAAAACGAAATAAAACTAATATTAAATGACTAATAAACAAAATATTAACACAAGAAATTACTTAAAACATTTTAACAGTATGAAAAAAGGACTTATATTTTTGGCAGGTTTGGTTTTTGCACTTGTAATATTAATTATGTACGAAAATTTAATACGAACCGATAAAAAAAATGAAAACACAGAGGTAAAAAATACCGATATCGATTATGAAGAGTCAATGCCTTCCGATAGTTGTAATTTGCAAATTATTAAAGTTATACACTCTCCCGAATCGATGACATTTGCAGGCGAAGAAGTTCCTTTGCATCACTTTGATGTGCGCGAATCGTTAGAACGCGAATTAAATCAAATAGCATACAGCCACCATTTAACGCTATTAACTATTAGATTATCAGGGCGATATTTCGGAATTATTGATTCGCTGTTGCAAAA
>JAITPP010000327.1 GCA_031289385.1 Prevotellaceae bacterium
TATCAACGAAAAATCAGCGAAGACAAAAAGGATTGGGTAATAATAAACAGCGTCAGAAACAAGCTTATACATCTCATTTTTGCCGTTGTAAAGAAAAAACAACCATATCAAATAAACTATATAAATCAAATAGATACAGCTATTGCTTAAAAATCATTTATTAATTTATGTGAAATTATTTGGTCGGGAACATAGAATTCGCAAAGGTTTTTTATATCAATAAATCTTTATATCTAACTTCTTTAATTTCCCTCGTCCGAACGTGGACATTCTTTTTATACCAACATTTGAATCCTAATGGATTCACTGAATACAGAATTACAGAGTACTAACGACTAAATACTAAATACCAACAACTAAATACCAAATACCCTGCAACCAAACAGCCAAACAAATAAACAGCAGCGAGGGCAGCATATTAATAATGTCGATTTTTTTGATTTGAAGTAGCGTTAATCCCAATCCTATTAAAAGAATACCGCCGATTGTTGTTAATCCCGAAATCATTTCCTGAGGAATATTTTCACCTGCGAGCGAAACTATCAACGTAATTCCGCCTTGAAATAAAAGTAACGGAATAAAAGCAAGAAGTACGCTGACTCCCAAAGTAGTTGCCAATATCAACGACGAAAAAAAATCCATGACAGATTTGGTTAATAATAAATCGGACGAATGTCCTAAACCTTCTTCCATAGCGCCTACGATTGCCATCGAGCCCATGCAAAAAAGCAAAAAACTTGTTATCAATCCTTCGGTAAATCTGTTGTTTGCCGATTTGAATTTGGCTTTCAGATAATCGCCCAATTGTTCGGTTTTGGCAGAAAGTTGCAGTTTCATTCCCAAAAATCCGCCAAGCACAAGACTGATAACAATCAGCAATGGCGACGACATATCCAACGCCATCTTTATTCCTAATAGCAAGGTAAACAATCCTATCGCCTGAAAAAAAATCGTTTTGTATTTTTCAGATATTTTTGTTCCGCACAACATTCCAATGCTGCTTCCCGCAATAATTGCCAACGCATTAATTAAAGTTCCTGTCATAATGTATAAATTGAAAGTGCAATATTACTAAAAATAGATAAGGTGTACAAACATTTTGAATTGCAAACTTTATTTTTTTACTAAAAATTTATAAGAAAAACGTGTTGAAAAATTATATTTTCATATCTTTGCACTTATTATTTAAATTTATATCCGAAAATGACTAAAAAACAAACAGTAAAAATCAAGTTTTACAGCGGAGAAGATATTCCGTTGGAATTACACAAAGTCAGAGTAGTACAGAAATTAAATCTTGTACCGATAGAACGCCGTTTAGAAGCCTTGTTTGAAAGCGGTTTTAACACATTCAGATTAAATACCAAAGATGTATTTTTGGATATGCTTACCGACAGCGGCACAAACGCCATGAGCGATATGCAAGTGTCGGCAATGATGCACGCCGATGATGCATACGCAGGCTCGCAAAGTTTTTTTCGCCTGCAAAAAGCAGTAGAAGATGTGTTGCAAAAAAAATATTTTTTACCTGTTCATCAGGGACGAGCCGCAGAAAACGTGCTTGCAAAAGCATATATTCAGAAAAAAGGCGACTTAATTCCTATGAATTACCATTTTACAACAGCGTTAGCGCATATTACACAATACGGAGGACGCATTGTTGAATTGCTTTACGACGAAGCCTACAACATCACATCCGAACATCCATTTAAAGGCAATATGAATATAGAAAAATTGGATGCTGTGATTCGTGAAACAGGCAAAGAAAATATTCCGTTTATACGCATGGAAGCATCAACAAACCTTATCGGCGGACAACCTTTTTCTATCCAAAATTTGCGCGAAGTTCGTAAAATTGCCGATAAATACGGTTTGCGTATTGTGCTGGATGCAAGTTTGCTCGGCGAAAATGCCTATTTAATAATTCAGCGCGAATCAGAATTTTTACATTCATCGATGGCAGAAGTAATAGGAACAATAACAGGATTGGCAGATATTGTTTATTTTTCGGCTCGAAAATTAAGTTCTTCGCGTGGCGGCGGCATTTGCACCGGCAACGAAAATATATATCACGAACTGGAAGGGTTGATTCCTTTGTTCGAGGGCTTTTTAACTTATGGCGGCATTTCGGTGCGCGAAATAGAAGCAATGGCAGTAGGATTGTACGAAACGTTAGACGAAACCATGATTTGTCAAAGTCCGCAATTCATATCTTACCTTGTGCGTTCGCTTATGTCGAAAGGAGTGCCGATGGTTACGCCTCCCGGAGTGTTGGGCGCACATGTTGATGCAATGCAAATGTGTTCGCATATTCCGCAATTACAATATCCGGCAGGAGCATTGGCGGCGGCATTTTTTCTTGTTTCGGGCGTGCGCGGCATGGAGCGAGGCTCAATATCAAATCAACGCGACGAAAACGGTAACGAAACTTATGCCGACATGGAACTTTTGCGCTTGGCAGTACCGCGTCGAGTGTTCACGCTTTCACAAATAAAATACGTTGAAGATCGCCTTGTGTGGCTAAACGAAAATCGCCATTTGATAGGCGGGCTTAAATTTATTTACGAGCCGCCCGTATTGCGCTTTTTCATGGGCGGCTTAGAGCCTGTTTCGGATTGGACAAACAAATTAGTAGCAAAATTCAGAGAAGATTTCGGAGATAGTTTGTAAGTTTTAAGTCGTAAGTCGTAAGTCATAAGTCGTAAGTCATAAGTGTTTTGTTTAGTTGGGCTTGATGAACTTCTCTAACGTCTTGGTTCTTGATTCTTGGCTCTTCTTGCGTAAAATGTGTATTTATCAGTTTTTAAGCCTTTCAAATTTACATCATCAATCATTACTTAATTTTTTTAGTATCTTTGCAGTATGGATTCATTTTTTGAAGAAAAACAAACTGTTGCGCAACGCATAAAAAAACATCAGGCAAGCATATACTTGACGGTTATCGTTCATTTGATGGTAATTATATTTTTGCTTATCTCTAAAATTAATTCGATGAAAGATGAAAATCTGTCGATTATGATAGATTTTTCGCGTGAAACGGCAAAAGAAATTGAAGAAAAACTTTTACTCGAAAAAGAAAAACTTGCCGACGAAGTTGAACAACTTTTTAAAGACGCACGCAATGGTAAGATAATTCGCAATGTGGCTGTAAATACCGAAGATTTGCTTACCCCAACCCTGAAAGACGATAAAGGCATAAACGAAAAAGTTTACGATGATGCCCGACAATTACAGGAAAAATTAGACGCAACCCGAAAAAAAATGCAGGATTTGCAAGCATCAACAAATGAAATTCCGGTGTACGACAATTCGCAAAGCAGCCCGTCGAACGCCGAAAGTTACAAAGGCGCGTCGGTAATTACATACACTCTCGAAGGCAGACGCGCAAAGTACTTGCCTGTACCCGTTTACAAATGTCAGCAGGGAGGCGATGTGTGCGTGCAGATAGATGTCAATCAAAGCGGACATGTGGTTAAAGCAAGTGTGATTTCGGCGGTATCGGCTTCTGCCGAATGTTTGCACGACGCTGCCGTAAGCGCAGCAAAATTATCACGATTTGATGCAAACGATGCCTCTCCAAAATTACAAACAGGAACAATAATTTATAGATTTGTGGCTCAATAAATTTTAAAAAATTATTGAAAAACTATATGATTATGAACAATATTAAAATAAAAAACATGATAAAAAAGTACATATTTTTAGCATTATTGTTTAATACTTTTGTAACTTTTGCCCAGCAAAAAACAAAAAAAGAATACGAAATTATTCTAAAAAAAGTATCTAAAAACTTTGAAAAGAACTATAATATATCACAGTCGGCAGGTGCAAAATATTATGAATTTTCGGATGTAAAATATTATGAATATGCTTTTCGAGGCGATAATTTTGATATGTATTATTGTATTGAAGCAGAGGGTACAACGCATAAAATTTATATACCCGAATTTAATAATCAAAGACCGGGCGAATTTTATTATAAAAAAGCAAATCTTCTGAATATAAAGAAAACAGATACGGAGATGAGTCCTCTTGAAGATACGGATAGACTAATAAGAGAAGCCAAGTTAAT
>JAITPP010000055.1 GCA_031289385.1 Prevotellaceae bacterium
TATTTGTAAGCGCAACGCCTGCCGATTATGAATTGAAAAAATCGGAAGGCGTTATTGTCGAGCAACTTATACGCCCTACCGGATTGCTCGACCCGCTTATCGACGTAAGACCAACGCAAAATCAAATTGACAATCTTATAGAAGAAATAAACGCAAGAGTTGAACTCGACGAGCGCGTTTTGGTAACCACTCTCACAAAACGAATGGCAGAAGAACTGACAAATTATTTTGAAAAAATAAATATTCGTTGCCGATATATTCACTCGGATGTGGAAACACTCGAACGTGTTGAAATCATGGAAGGTTTGCGGCGCGGAATGTTCGATGTTCTTGTTGGCGTAAATTTATTGCGCGAGGGTTTGGATTTGCCCGAAGTGTCGCTGGTAGCAATTCTCGATGCCGATAAAGAAGGATTTTTACGTTCGGCGCGTGCACTCACGCAAACAGCAGGCAGAGCCGCAAGAAATATCAACGGACGAGTAATAATGTACGCCGATACCATTACCGACTCGATGCAGAAAACTATTGACGAAACAAATCGCCGCCGCGAAAAACAATTAAAATACAACGAAGAAAATGGAATATCGCCGCAACAAATACGAAAAAGCAATAAAGGAATTTTCACCAATCAACCGATAAACGTAGAGTACGGCGCATACGTCGAGCCTGCGGAGGGGCTTGTTGCCGATCCCGTTGTTGAATATATGAGCAAACCCGAAATACACAACGCAATAGCACAAGCAAAACAACAAATGGAAGATGCCGCAAAAAAACTCGACTACACCGAAGCCATACGCCACCGCGACGAAATGTACGCCCTGCAAAAACTGCTGAACGAAAAATTTAAGTAAATGGTTTTTAGTATTTAGTCGTTAGTATTTAGTCGTTAGTATTTAGTCGTTGGTAGGAAGTTAAATAATTGATTATTGACAATTGTTTATTGACTATTAAAAGTACACGGATAAAAATCAATTACGAAATTATGAATTACGTTTTTGCAGAATAGAAAAATAAGTCCGCAGAACTTAAATATTGATAACCCCGTATGTAATGCGGGAATGAACGAATGTCGGCAAAGAGTGCGGAGAACAAAAGATAATTTGAATTACAAACGCTCACCCGCAAGGCTTGTAGAATGTAGAAATTAAAAAATGTAGGAATGTAGGAATGTAGAAATTAAGAAATGTAGAAATGTAGGAATTAAGAAATGTGGGAATGTAGAAATGTCGAATGAAAATTAATCGTAATTCGTAATTTCTAATTCGTAATTGTTTTATATATTTGCATTGTTAAAAGACGATTAAACAATTAAAATTAAAAAATTATGATAGAAAAATCTACATTGAAATTTTTGGCTGAACTTAGTAAAAATAATTATCGCGAATGGTTTCACGAAAACAAAGCGCGATACGAAGCCGCACGCGATAATGTGATAGATGCAAGCAAAAAATTATATGCCGAAATTCGCAAATTCGATACAGGCATAATTTTTGACGACCCTAAAAAATGTATGTTTCGTATTTATCGCGATACTCGTTTTGCGAAAGATAAAGAACCCTACAAAACCAATATTGGCGTGGTTTTTAGTCCCGATGGAACAAAAAAATGCTGGTTATCATCGTATTATATGCACGTTGAGCCAAAAGGCTGTTTTGTGTCGTGTGGAGTTTATATGCCCGATGTAAACATTCTTAAATCAATACGTTCGGCTATTGACGAGGATTTTGAAACATTCTCGAAAATCGTTGAAAATAAAAATTTCAAAAAACAATTCGTAACTCTTTGCCACGACGGCGATAGCCTAAGCCGCGTACCCACAGGCTTTGATAAAGATTCGCCTGCCGCCGAATATCTTAAATTGAAACATTTTTATGTATTTCAATCGTTTTCGGATAACGAGGCTTGCAGCAGCAACTACATAGAAAAAGCAGCCAAAGCACTTAAACTCACAAAACCGCTGCACGATTGGCTTAATAAGGCTATTTTGAATTAAGAGGCAAGACGTTAGAGGAAGTTATAGAAGTTAAATGAAGTTAGAAGAAGTTAAGAAGTTAGAAGAATTGATTGAAAGTGCTTTGCATTTAAAAACAAAAAATAAATACAAAAAAAAATCGCGTCATCTGTTCGGACGAGGTTCTACATCGTTCGCACTATCATTGTAGGTTCTACCTGCATTTATTCTGATATTTTTTATTGCTTTTTGTTCTAATTTTGCAGGTAAAACCTGCGGAGATACACCAAACGATGTAGAACCTCGTTTGAACGAAGTAAAGCCCTGCTTTCTATATTGTTATTTGTAAGCGATGACGCTTACTTTTAGCACGACATAGCGTGAACGCTATGCCGAACGAAGGAACTTTTAAAAATAAGGGTTAAAATAAATTCACAAATTTAGAACAACTATTTTTTAATCGTTTTCAACATATTTTACACCCCGCCATTCATGATTGTTACGTATATCCTTTATGGTTATAATCATACAATACTCCCTATCGCTGTAAATAAATCAGTTTCTATAAAAAATTTCATGGCTATTTATTTTTTGTGTTTTCAAATGTTCCTGTTGTAAAGTTAGGCATTTTCAAAATAATTAACTACTTTTGTTGTGAATAAAAAGTAAAATAAAATGAAAAAAATCTACAAAATTACGAGAATATTGCTGGTAGCCATGTGCATTTGCTTTATTTTTGATGCGTGTTCAAGCAGCTACAGCAGTAATGGACGCTATCGTCCGAAAAAAGGCAAAGTCTGCAAATGCCCTGCATACAGTTACAATAACGCAGCGCAAAATAATGTAAACTTTTTCACATTGGCTGAACTACCCAAATTGTAAATATGTATTCGATAATATCGAAAAAACACACATCAAATGTAGTTGTTGTCGGCAATGGAAGTTGGGCAACGGCTCAAATGTTGCTGCTGACACAAAATCTCGAAAAAGTAGGCTGGTTTATCAGAGATGACGAAATGATAAACCATATTAAACAGCACAAACAAAATCCCCGATATTTGCGCTCGACAAAGTTAGATACCGATAAAATAAATATGTCGAGCGATATAAATTTACTTGTGAGCAATGCCGATATTATAATTATTGCCGTGCCATCTGCATTTTGCAAAAAAATTCTCGGCAAAATTACATGCGATATAAGCAAAAAATTTATAGTATCAACAACCAAAGGAATAATTCCCGACGAACATCTTACACTGTCGGAATATATGAACGAACAATTTAACGTTCCGTTTGCAAATATCTGCATAATTTCGGGACCATGCCATGCCGAAGAAATTGCGATGCAACGGTTATCTTATCTCACATTTGCAAGCAAAAAAAACCAAGCCGCCGAAACTATTGCAAAACTTTATACAACATCTTTCGTTCGCTCGATAATAAGCACCGACGTTTACGGAACAGAATATGCGGCAATACTCAAAAACATTTACGCGGTTGGCGTAGGCATTTGTTTGGGATTGGGATATGGCGATAATTTTATTTCGGTTTTTACGGCAAATGCACATCGCGAAATGAAACGTTTTCTCAACGAATCGTATCCGTCGAAACGCAACACAAGCCGCTCGTCGTATCTTGGCGATTTGTTGGTAACGTGTTACTCAAATTTCAGTCGCAACCGCACATTCGGAACACTTATAGGCAAAGGATATTCGCCCGAAAAAGCATTTGCCGAAATGAAAATGATTGCCGAAGGGTATTATTCAGCACGCGGAATATACGAAGTAAACAAACGGTTAAATATAAGCATTCCCATAGCAAAAGCCGTTTATAAAATTTTATATACAAAAGCATCGGCAGCAAAACAAATGGAAATGCTTACCGAAGAATTAAGATAAAATTTTAAACTTAAAATAAAACAACTATCTTTGTGTTGTTAATAACATATAAATAAATTAATTATGGTTGATATTAAAAATATAATGCAAATTATCATATTGTACTGCCACAGTAAAGGATACACTATAAATCCATTAAAATTACAGAAACTGTTGTATTTTGTGCAAGCGTGGCATATAGTCGCATTTAACAAAAAAACTTTGTTTCAAGAATTGCCGGAAGCATGGGTAAACGGACCTGTTTACAGAAGTATTTATGACGTTTTCAAAACCGATTTCTACAGAAATGAACGTTTATATATAAATTATACAGAAGAAGAATTACATAATGAATTGGATGAATCTGTTTCTAAATCAGGTTTAACAACCGAACAGCAAGAAGTATTATTTGATGTTCTAAAAATATATGGCGCAATGTCTGATGAAAAATTAGTATTTGCCACACATAAAGCAGAGCCTTGGAATAATGCACGCAAAGGCTGCAAACCTTTTGAACGTTGCAATAAATTAATATCTGTTGACGACATGTATAACTATTATTCGCAGAAATAACATGACACTTTTAGATAGCCTTGAATCTTTTGTGGCGGAAGAAGGCGCTACATTAAAATATAGTGTTGGGGATAAAGACATTAACGTTGATTGGGATGCTACACCAACAATATCTTATGATTATTTATTTGTTGAAGATAACAACGAAAATTCTTTTCACAACAGAGAATTCAATAAAATAAGCAGCGAAGAATATCCCAACAACTCTGATTATGCAATCTATTTTAGAAAAATAAAATCATTTTGTTGCAGAACATTAGGTGAAAGTCTAAATAATACAAGCCATAAAGAACACATACATCTAATTAAACCAAATGAAAGACTAAGAAAAATTCTAACTAAAATATTTTGCAAGTCGTTAAGAGATGAAGATTTGCCGCCTATCATGCAATTTTCATTGTACACAAATCAAAATGATGATAAAGCGCCTCGCATTTTTTGTGCAATTGGTAATTTTGCAGTTGTTTATATATTATTCTACGATCCTTATCATAAAATATGTTCATCAAAATAAATCAAATTTATATTTTAAATTATAATAATAATTAAATTTTAAAAGTTATGAAACTATCAATAGAAAATACCCGCAAATTTATAACCGAAAACGAACTTTCGGCATTAAAGGCTGACGCAGAAAACAGCCTTAAACTTCTGCACAACAAAACAGGCAGCGGCAACGATTTTCTCGGCTGGGTAAACCTCCCGTCAAGCATTAGCCAAAACGATATTGACGATATTCAATCCACTGCCGATAAATTGGCATCATTAGCCGAATTTGTTATTGTAATAGGAATTGGCGGCTCGTATCTGGGCGCAAAAGCGGTAATTGAATCGCTGTCAAGTAATTTCAACAACCTTCAAACAAACAGAAAACATCCGATTGTGATTTTTGCAGGACAAAATATGAACGAAGATTACACATACGAATTGTTTGAAACGATTAAAGGACACTCGGTTGCTGCCGTTGTAATTTCAAAATCGGGAACAACTATCGAGCCTGCAATTGCTTTCAGATTGGTAAAAAATCACATAGAAAATACTTACGGCATCGAGGCTGCAAAAGAACGTATCGTAGCAATCACCGACAAGGCTCGCGGAGCAATGAATACAATTGCCAATAAAAACGGATATAAAATATTTGTAATTCCCGACGATATTGGCGGACGCTTTTCGGTGCTAACACCTGTGGGGCTTTTGCCCGTAGCCGTTGCAGGTTTTGATATTAAAAAACTTGTGGCGGGAGCTGCAAATATGGAAAACCTGACAGATGCAAATATTTCTTTCGACAATAATCCCGCCTGCATTTATGCCGCCGTTCGCAATATTTTATACAAAAAAGGAAAACGAGTGGAAATTCTTGCAAACTTTAATCCTAAACTTCATTCGCTTGCCGAATGGTGGAAACAACTGTACGGCGAAAGCGAAGGAAAAAACGGAAAAGGAATATTTCCTGCAAGCGTTGATTTTACTACCGATTTACACTCTTTGGGACAATATATTCAGGATGGCGAACGAATGTTGTTTGAAACGGTTTTGAGTGTTGAAAGTCCAAAATACAAATTTACAGTTCCCGAAGACGACGAAAACACCGACGGCTTGAATTTTGTAGCAAATAAACGTATCAACCAAATAAACAAAAGTGCAGAACTCGGCACAATACTCGCCCATATTGATGGCGGAGTTCCTAATATTCACATATCAATTTCCGAAATCAACGAATACCATATCGGCGAATTAATTTATTTTTTCGAGAAAGCGTGCGGTATAAGCGGTTATATGCTCGGTGTAAATCCGTTTAACCAGCCGGGAGTTGAAGCATACAAAAAAAATATGTTTCAATTGCTTGGAAAATAAAATTTGTTGCACAGAAAAAAACAAAAAATAAAGGGTTGCATTTTCAAACAGCGCAACCCTGATATTTATTATTTTCTTAACTTCTTTAATGTCAAAAACAACTCATATATTGCTTAATCATAGCGAACTGCGAGGTACGAAACAGGAAGTAAACTGCAATTAAGCCCTAACTCCGCATCAAATTACCCCGTCTAAATAAAAAAACGTAAAAAAAATGACATATTTATTTGGTAGTGTCATTTTTTTGTTGTACTTTTGTGCTGACCTAATTAGGTTACTTATA
>JAITPP010000071.1 GCA_031289385.1 Prevotellaceae bacterium
AAATTTTTTGCTCAGCCCCATTGTGCAAGCCTTGCTGATTATGCTAATGTTCGGAGGAATTTATTTTGAATTGCAAACTCCCGGAGTCGGCTTTCCGCTTTGCGCAGCCGCATTTGGCGCAGTACTGTATTTTGCCCCGCTTTATATCGAAGGGCTTGCCGAAAATTGGGAAATAATTGTATTTGTCGTAGGAATAATACTTTTACTTGTCGAAATATTTGTAATTCCCGGCTGGGGAATAGCAGGAATTTCGGGAATTATATTAATAGTAGTAGGATTAACAATGAGTTTAATCGACAATAATGTTTTTCATTACGAAGGCGGATTTGATTTAACCGTTGCAATAAAACCGCTTGCATTGGTTATTACATCCATATTAATATCGGGAATAGGAATAATTTATTTCGGAAAAAAAATATTAAGCAGTCGGCTTTTAAATATTTCGTTACAAACAGAACTTACTGCAAACGAGGGTTTTGTAAGCGTAGAAACCGCCGAAAAATCGTTTATAGGAATTAGCGGAATCACAATAACGCCGCTAAATCCATCGGGCAAAGTAATGATTGAAAACGACGTATATACCGCAATAGCAGAATACGGATTTATCGAAAAAGGCGAAACAATAATCGTTACACGTTTCGAAACAGGACAACTATATTGCGAAAAGAGAAAATAGAATAAAAGTTAAAAAAAAGGAATTTTTTTGCAGAATTAATAATTTTGCTTAACTTCGAAAAAAAAATTTGAATAAACTTTAATAAAAACAGCATAAGCCATGGAGAAGATAACAATGACCTTCAATGAGTTAAGAAGGATTAAAGATGCACTGCCAAGCGGTAGTTCTCAAAAAATTGCAGAAAAATTAGGTATAAATGTTGAAACTGTTCGTAATTATTTCGGGGGAAAACATTACGAAGGAAATTCTATCGGGATTCATTTTGAACAAGGACCCGATGGTGGAATCGTTTCGATTGACGACCCTACAATTCTTAATTTAGCGAGGGAACTATTAGCCGAAACGCAAGCGTAGAATATTAAATTATTCTATCGCAATTAAAATTGTAAAAAGACTGTATAAAAAGTCAAAAATATAAAACACAAATAATAAAATGATACTCACAAAACATACAAATATTTAACAGTAAGTTAATTACAGGTATGTTTTGTGTTTTGTTGTTTACCAAATAAGTGTTGAAAAAATGACTTTTTATGTAATCTTTTTATTGCGTATTCAGTAATTCAGTAATTCCGTATTTAGTATTTAGTCGTTAGTATTTAGTATTTAGTATTTAGTATTTAGTATTTAGTATTTAGTATTTAGTCGTTAGTATTTAGTATTTAGTCGTTAGTATTTAGTATTTAGTCGTTAGTATTTAGTATTTAGTCGTTAGTATTTAGTATTTAGTATTTAGTCGTTGGATGTTAATATTTTTTGATATAAAACCTTTGCGAACTTTGCGGTAAAGAAAAAGAAAAAACTAACCACAAAGTTCACAAAGATTTACACAAAGAACACAAAGAAAAAGAGTATTTAGATGTGAAAATTTATTAATATAAAAAACCTTTGCAAACTTTGCTGTAAAAAACAAGAAAAAACGCAAAAAAAATATCAGAATAAATGTAAGTAAAATCTACAAAAAATCACCTTTCAACAATTTTCAAATAATTCTTTGTACATTTGCAACGCAAAAAAAATTACGAATTACGAATTACGAATTACAGAATACAGAATACGGAATACGGAATACAGAATACAGAATACAGAATACAGAATACGCATTACAGAATACAGAATACAGAATACGGAATACAGAATACGGAATACAGAATTACTGAATACTTAAATAAAAAATTATGTACGATTTAATAGTTATCGGCGCAGGGGCGGCAGGACTTATCGGGGCGGGAACAGCAGCCGAAAGCGGTTTGAATGTTTTATTGATTGAAAAAATGGAAAAACCCGCTCGCAAAATCCGTATTTCGGGAAAAGGCAGGTGTAACATCACAAATACAAAGCAGCACAACGATTTTCTTGAACACGTTTACCCCGACAGCAGATTTCTAAATTCGGCATTACGTAATTTTTCAAATTTTCAAACCATAGATTTTTTCAATTCATTAGGTTTAAAAACCGTTGTAGAACGCGGCGAGCGTGTTTTTCCCGAATCGGGCAAAGCGTGGGATGTTGCCGAATGTCTTGTGAATTGGGCAAAAAAATCGGGCGTTGAAATAATTTGCAATGCAAAAGTAAAATCGCTGAACATCGAAAACAATAAAATTTGCAGCCTGACTGCCGATTGCAACCGTGTTGAAAAAATTATCGAAGCAAAATATTTTTTAATTACTACGGGCGGAATTTCTTATCCGCTGACAGGCTCTACGGGCGATGGCTACAATTTTGCACAGCAAGCAGGACACTCAATTACAACGCTACAACCATCGCTTGTTCCGCTCGAAATAAAAAATCACGATACACAATTAAACAAACTTCAACTTAAAAACGTATCGCTTTCGCTGTGGGTTGATGGCGAATATATTGACGAAGAATTTGGCGAAATGGAATTTAATGCAACAGGCGTAACAGGCGCAATAACATTACGATTGAGCCGCAATGCAGTAATCGCCGTTGCTGCAAAAAAACAAGTTGAACTAAAATTAGATTTAAAACCCGCATTGAGCAGCGAACAACTTCAAAACAGAATTTTGCGCGAAATGCAAACTCTCAATACCATTGAGCCGCTGCTACGCAAACTTTTACCGCAACAAATAATTGCAGCATTTGCAAAAAAAGCAAATATCCGACAAAACAATAAAATTACCGACTTCGACATAAAAAAAATCATCGAAACATTAAAAGAAATGACATTTGAAGTTTCGGGATTTCGCAATTTTAACGAATCGATTGTTACGGCAGGAGGCGTGTCGTTAAAAGAAATAGATTCGCGCACAATGAAATCAAAAATCACAGAAAATCTTTATTTTGCGGGCGAAGTCATCAATCTTGATGCCAACACAGGCGGCTACAATCTGCAAATAGCGTTTTCGACAGCGCGACTGGCTGCCCAAAATATTATAAAAAAAAACTCTTATTTGATTAAAATTAAATAAAATATATTACATTTGCATCACTAATTAATAAAAAATAAGTTACTATGAAAAAAATTATAATTTTAAGTTTAATGTGCTTCGGCATAGCCGCATTTGCACAGAAGGCAAGCCCCGATTGGACATTTCCGATTGAAGGAGAGCCAAAGGAGATA
>JAITPP010000150.1 GCA_031289385.1 Prevotellaceae bacterium
AATCTCCTGCCGGTATTACCTTTTTGTACGTTGATCCACAATCCACGTGGATGTATTCTTATGTTTTTTATATAGATAATACCGTTGAATATGGTGGTGGTTTTGATACTTATTTAACAGGGAAATGGGAATTACAAGAAGACTCCTTATTTATAACATATACAAGAAGAGAGGGAAAACGAGGAATAGGAAAACCACACGAAGTAAAAGACGTTCCTGCTGTGTATGTTCATACTTATGATGAGTATGTACCTTTTGCAGAAGAAGTACATATTACAGATAACTTCCATTGGGGCGAAATTGTGCGACATCTTATTGTACATTCGGAAGAGCAAAGTTGCTTAGAATTTTGTTCATTTACTCCGTTGAAAGAATCCGAAAGTATATCTCATGTTGTTTTACCCGGCAAATATACGTTTGCATCCGAAAAAGAATTGACAAAAGAATTATTGATGCCTTATACCAAAGCACAACTAAAATTTATTCGTAACGAAATATTTGCCAGATACGGCTACAAGTTTAAAGATAAAGAATTAAAAAAATATTTTGAACAGCAAAAATGGTACACTCCTCAACGCGATAATGTAGATAAATATTTGAGCGAAAGAGAAAGAAAAAATATAGAATTATTACAGGAAGAAGAGCAAAATGACAGTTCAAATTAGAACAGAAATTCTCCGTTCAAACTAAGTTATACCTGTAAAATTACAATGAAAAAATAATAAAAAATAGGTATTTACGAATTGAACTAATATCAACATATCATTTACAATATCAAAAAAATAATTATATTTGGGCGTTTTTACATAAAATTTGTATGAAAAACGGCAAAAAAACATATCCAACTCCGAAAATGCGCAAGAAAATATTGGACAGAACTAAGAAAAAATAAAATGTAAAAGAGATTTGGGTTGTTTTTAAATGTGTAAATTATTTGCACATTATCTTTGAAAATCAGTTTTGTATGTGTGGGTTTTAATTATTTTTAAACACAAAGTTCACAAAGTTTTTTCACAAGTAACACAAAAATTTTCTTTGTTAAATAAGAGCCCAGATAAATTTAGAAAAATTGCTTAATAACTAACAATTCTTTTATAAATTTGCAGCATTAATTAACAAAAAAACAACTCAGCAACTCAACAAAAAAACAACCCAGCAACTCAACAATTAAACAACTCAACAAAAAACGCAATCATAATTTCGTAATTCGTAATTGTTTTTCTACCTTTGTACGTTATAATCTCTAAAAAAATGGACAAAATAAAACGTACATCTGTTATTGATTTGTTGAAATCAAAAGATTTAGGAAAAACTGTTTGCGTAAAAGGTTGGGTGAGAACAAAACGCGGAAACAAAAATGTTGCATTTATTGCAGTAAACGACGGCTCTACCGTTAACAACATACAAGTTGTTGCCGACGTTGCCAAATTCGACGAAAACGTGTTGAAAAAAATAACAACAGGCGCAAGTCTTTGTGTTTACGGCGTTTTGGTAGAATCGCAAGGAAGCGGGCAAGCGGTTGAAATTCACGCCGAAACAATAGAAATTTACGGAATTGCCGACGAAACATATCCTCTACAAAAAAAAGGACATTCTATTGAATTTCTGCGCGAAATTGCGCATCTTCGCCCGCGAACAAACACTTTTGGCGCAATTTTTCGTATTCGCCACAACATGGCTTTTGCTATTCATAAATTTTTTCACGAACGCGGATTTTTCTATTTTCACACGCCGATAATCACAGCGTCTGATTGCGAAGGTGCAGGGCAAATGTTTCAGGTTACAACTCTCGACTTGAAAAACATTCAAAAAACATCGGATGGAAGCGTAGATTTTTCGGAAGATTTTTACGGAAAACCTGCAAATCTCACAGTTTCAGGGCAACTCGAAGGCGAATTGGCGGCAACTGCGCTTGGGCAAATTTATACTTTCGGACCAACATTTCGCGCCGAAAATTCAAATACTCCGCGACATCTTTCCGAATTTTGGATGATTGAACCCGAAATGGCATTTTACGAAATTGATGATAACATGCAACTTGCCGAAGATTTTATAAAATATTGCATACGCTGGGCTTTGGATAATTGCAGCGATGATATTAAATCTCTTGCAAGCAGATTTGACAGCGAACTGATTGAACGTTTGGAATTTGTACTTGCCAACGATTTTGTAAGATTAAAATATACAGAAGGAATAAAAATATTGGAAAAGACTGTTGCAGAAGGACATAAATTTGAATTTCCAATTTATTGGGGCGCAGATTTAGCCGCCGAACACGAACGTTTTTTGGTTGAACAACACTTTAAACGCCCCGTAATTCTTACAGATTTTCCGAAAGAAATAAAATCGTTTTACATGAAACAAAACGATGATGGAAAAACCGTTCGCGCAATGGACGTATTATTCCCAAAAATCGGCGAAATAATTGGCGGCTCGCAACGTGAAGAAAATTTTGAAAAACTGAAAAAACGCGCCGAAGAAATGGAAGTTCCCGACAAGGATATTTGGTGGTATATGGATACGCGCCGCTACGGAACTGTGCCACACAGCGGTTTCGGACTTGGTTTTGAACGATTAATTCTTTTCGTAACAGGAATGACAAATATCAGAGATGTGATTCCGTTTCCACGAACACCAAAAAGTGCGGAGTTTTGATTTAGAGAAACAAGAGTCAAGAATCAAGAACAAAGACATTGGAATGACATAGATAAATTAACAATTAATAATTAATAATGTGATATTGACAGAGTTAAATTTTGAAATCTTGATATTTGTACTGAAAAATAATAAATAATAAATTGTAAATAATAAATAATATTGATGCTTAAACAAACTCAAAATCTTAAACAACAACAAAAACTCACTCCTCTGCAATTGCAGACGATAAAACTTTTGGAATTGACGACAATTGAGTTGGAAGAACGCATCAAATCGGAAATAGAAGAAAATCCCGCACTCGACGAAAACATAACCGACGAAGAAAAAGAACTCGAATCTTCGATTGAAAAAAACGAAGAAAACGAGGATTTTTCGATAAAAGACTTCTTAGACGATGAAGATGACAGCATTCCGACATATAAATCGCAAACAAATAATTATTCGAACGATAGCAAAAAAGATAATTTTGCATTGTTGTCGGGAGAAAGTTTTCAGCAACATTTGATAGACCAACTCGGATTTCATTCGTTGGACGAGCGTCAGCGCAGCATTGCAATTTTTTTGATAGGCAGCATTGACGATGACGGCTATTTGCGTCGTAATCTGAGTTTTATTTGCGACGATATCGCATTTAAACAAAACATAAATACCACAAAAGACGAACTTGAACAAATACTGAAAATTATCCAAACGTTTGAACCCACAGGCGTAGGCTGCCGAAATTTGCAAGAATGTCTTTTATTGCAACTTGATACAAAACACGCATCGCAATCGGTAAACGATGCAAAAGAAATATTATCGAAATGTTTTGAAGAATTTACAAAAAAACATTACGAAAAAATTACAAAAAAACTCAACATAATCGAAGATAATTTGCGAAATGCCATTGCCGAAATTGTGAAATTAAATCCCAAACCCGGAAATCTTTTTTCTGACGATTACAGCGAACAAGGAAAAACAATTATTCCCGATTTTATTTTGGATATGAAAGATGGTGAATTTGTTATAGAACTAAATTCATATAACGCACCGTATTTGCGAATCAACGCAAACTATATGCAAATGATGCGCGAATACGCATCAAAAAAAGGAAAAGTAAACGTTCATGATAAAGAAACAGCACAGTTTATCGGACAAAAAATAACATCGGCAAAATATTTTATAGATGCAATACGGCAACGACAAAAAACACTGCTGAATGTTATGAAAATAATTGTAGATTTACAACACAATTATTTTCTTGCCGGCAATGAAAACCAACTGAAACCAATGATTTTGAAAGATGTTGCCGCCCGCACAAATTTAGATGTTTCTACTGTTTCGCGAGTGCTGAATGGAAAATATATTCAAACGCATTTTGGAATTCTTCCGTTACGATATTTTTTCTCCGAGTCGGTAAACACTAAGGATGGCGAAGATGTTTCGAGTCGCGAAATAAAATCTATTCTGCAAAAATGTATAATCGACGAAGACAAATCAAATCCGCTTAACGACGAGCAACTTGTAAACACCTTAAAACAAAAAGGTTATACCATCGCTCGCCGCACAGTTGCAAAATATCGCGAACAACTTAATATTCCCGTTGCCCGACTTCGAAAAGAGATATGATTTTTTTTAAGTCGTAAGTCATAAGTTTTAAGTCGTAATTGTTTCTTAACTTCAACTAACGACCAAATATCAACGACTTCCAACTAAAAAATTCCCAACTGATTGACGCAAACCATAGCAATGATAACGGGTGCGATATATTTAAGCAAGAAAACAAATACTGAAAATAATCCGAATTTTACTGTTCCGTTGTTGGTGAGTTCGGCTTTTAATATTTTTTTATCGATATACCAACCTGTGAAAATGCAAATAAACATCCCGCCAAGTGGAAGCATTAAATTTGCCGTTACAAAATCAAGAAAATCGAATATGGTAAATCCTAAAATTTTGAAATCGGAAAGTATGCCAAACGACAGCGAACACACAACGCCAACTGCAAATCCACACAACGATACTATTGTTGCCGATTTGCGCCGCGACATTTTATATTGATCGTGTAAATAGGCGGTTACAACTTCGTGTATCGAAATTATCGACGTAAGTGCGGCAAGTGCAAGCAACAGGAAAAATATCAATGCCCATAAACTACCGAAAGGCATTTGTTGAAATATATTGGGAAGTGTTACAAATACTAATTTCGGACCTTGCGCCGGCGAAATTCCGAAACTTGTAACTGCCGGAAATATTACTATCCCCGCCAAAATTGCAACCAACGTATCAAGCGTTACAACCGAAACGGCTGTTTTAGGCATATTTATTGATTTGTTAAAATACGAGGCGTAAGTTATCATGCAGCCCATACCTACGCTCATCGAAAAAAATGCTTGTCCCAATGCGCTCAACACCACTTTTGATGTTATTTTGCTGAAATCGGGATAGAAAAAGAATTTTAATCCTGCACCTGCATTAGGTAAGAGAAGTGAACGAATACACAATATTATCAATATTACAAAAAGCAATGGCATCATTATTTTTGACGCTCGTTCGATACCTTTTTTAACTCCCGATAACACCACCAAATGTGTGATTACTGTAAATATTACAATCCACATAATGGGACGAAAAATACCGGAAGTGAAAAGTCCAAAGGTTTCATTAAATTCTTCGACAGAATCTGCTTTAAGATTTCCTGTAATCGATTGATACATATATTCCAAAGTCCATCCCGAAACAACCGAATAAAATCCGAAAATCAAGAATGCGGCAAGTACTCCGTTGTAACCAACAATTTTCCACATTGTATTAGGTGCAAGCGTTTTAAAAGCGCCAACCGAATCGTTTTGCGATGCTCTACCTATAAAAAATTCGGCAAGCATCACAACAGTGCCAAGCCCCAGCACACAAAAAATATAAACAACCAAAAATGCTCCGCCGCCGTTTTCGCCCGCCTCGCAAGGGAAACGCCAAATATTTCCAAGTCCTACTGCGCTGCCGACAGATGCCATAATCAAACCAAGTTTGCTGCCGAATGTTGCTCGTGTATTCATATATATTTTTTTTAGTCGTAAGTTGTAAGTCATAAGTCG
>JAITPP010000189.1 GCA_031289385.1 Prevotellaceae bacterium
AAATCAATCATGGGATTTAATTGGATATTAGACGCTATTTGATAGCGGTGTGGTATAAGCGTCTTCGTAAATTATTCTCCGCAACCGCAGCTGCACCGAAAATGTGTCTTTTTCCATTATTTTATTTGTTTTAATTTCTTATTTATTATTTTCAAAATAATTGTCAATCATATTTATGAAAGAACAACTTACGACTTACAACTTATGACTTATGACTTACAACTTATGACTTACAACTTACGACTTACAAATTATATTCGTACCAACTGCGTTTATTGTTGCCGAATGTCAGGGCTATTGAAATGCGGTAGGTGTTGTCGAGAATGGTGTTGCTGCTATCGGTTACGAACAGGTAGGATGCGCCTAAATCCCAATTTCTGTATTTAACTCCTATGCCAAATGTGATGTACGAATTATTGTTTACCCGCTGCGATTCGAGATGGTAGCCGGCGCGAATAAACAGTTGATTTTTATATGAATATTCTGCTCCTAATATCCATGCTATTCGTGATAAATCGCTTGTTATTCCGTGCATGGCTGCCGACATTACTGTTTCGTTTCGATATTTGTAATTGGTTGGCACAAGCGATTTGTATAATTCTACAACGGGCGAAAAAAAGTTTATATCGTTGAAATTAAATGTTACTCGCGCGCCAAGTCGCATTGTCATAGGCAAAAAATAACTGATGCTGTCGGAAATATCTAATTTTGTTCCGAGATTGGATATTGTTGCGCCAAATGCAAGTTCTGATTTTGGTGCAAACGAAAAAATAACGGGTTTCTGATAAAAAAACGCTATATCGCCTGCCACGTTTGATGTGTGTTCTATTACGGGATTGGTGTTTTGTATGGTAACTTTTGTTGAATTTATATATCTGAAAGTAACTGCTCCCGATGCGTATTTTCCCAATCGGCGCGAATACGAAACGTCAAATGCAAATTCGTTGGGGCGTGCTGTTTGCAGAAATTCGTAATTGCTTGTATAAAAATCAATATTTCCGAGCGAGAAAAACCGTAACGATGCGTTAAGCGATTCTTTGTCGTTGTATTTATAAAATCCCGACAGGTAGGTTATGTAAATATCTTTTGTTGCCGAACGCAGCCAAGGAGTGTACGATACGGCAATTCCGCCGTCGTTTTGCGAAAAGACGTATTTTGCAGCATTCCAATGTTGTGATGTTGCATCAACAGATGTTGCAACTCCTGCATCGCCCATTGCCGACGAGCGTGCGTCGGGCGAAATGGTAAGCGCAGGAAGCGTTGGCATTAATTCGCTGTTTTGCGCAAATGTGCTTATCGGTAATATTGTCAAAATTAATATTGACAGTATGTTTTTCTTTTTCATTTTTATCATAATTTTAAAACCTAAATATTTTATAAAGTGCAAAAATAATAAATAATTATCGTTGCGAATAATTTTTAATTTCGTTGAGTTCCACAAGTTTGTTTACAATGGCATAAATTGTTAATCCTGATGTGCTGTGAATCTGCAATTTCGAGGTTATATTTCGGCGGTGGCTTATGACGGTGTGAGTTGATAAACACAATTCGTCGGCAATCTGTTTGTTTGTCATTCCTTTAATTACGCACACTATTATTTCTTTTTCGCGGGTGGTTAGCGATTCGTTGTTTGCCGTATGTTCTGTTTCGCTTACAAGATTATTTATTTTTGCTTTTATATATTCATTCGAATCGTACAGTGATATTACGTCATCGTAATTTTTTAATGTGGAATTGTCGATAAGCGACGTTTGCAGGGCAACGCATTTCAACTGGCTGTTTGCATATTCTTTTCTGATTTGTTGCAACGAAACGTTTTCAAACATCAGCGGATTTATAATTAAAATATCTGTTTTTTGTTTGCACAGTAAATTTCGTAATTGCTCGGCATCATCAATTTCAAATACTTCGATGCGATTAATATTTATTTGCTGCAAAACCGACACAACTCCGTTTCGCACAATAATCGACGATTCGGCAACTATTATTCTGAGATGTACATTCATGATTTTTTTCCGTATTTTATAAGTTCCAATTGCATAATTGCGGGAACAAACAGTTTATCTTCAACCGCATTGTGCAATGCCAAATCGCTTTCGCAATTAAAAATATCAAACAGCACGTTATCAATTTCGTTGGTGCTTTCGGTTTCGTAATATTTAATTATTATACTTTTAAATTCGGTAAGTTTGGCTTCAACCTGATTGTGTTGTTTGCTGAATATTCCGATATTATATTTTCCTTTTCCTTTATCCGCGATAAGCGAACGCACGTATGGAAAAACTTTTTTTTCTTCATACGACATGTGATTGCGCACTTCCGAAACGTATTCGTCGAAATAATAAAGTACCGCTTTGTTCAAATCTTTTAATTCCTGTTGAAGCGCATTTGTTAATTTTTCACGAATATCGGGCAAGCGATAATTTACAAAATAATTGTGTGAATTGTGAAGATACGAAATCATCGACAATATAAAAACATCGTAATTTGTGTAATTGGGTTTTGTGTCGCCGCGCAACAAAAGATTTACTATTGCAAGAAAAGTTTTGGTATCAACGCCATTGTCAGAGCAAACTTCGTGTATGCTTTTATCGCGAAATCCGAGTTTCATTCCAAAGCGGCTAAGGACAAGCAACGCCGGATAATTTTCACAAATCAGATTGCTCATACTGTCCGCCTCCGTATATTTTCCGATTTTTATTTTTGACATGATAAATTCATTTTATTATATATGATAATGTGCAAAGATATGAAAAAATGTTTAATAAAATAGTCTTAAGTCGTAAGTCATAAGTTGTAAGTCATAAGTCTTAAGTCGTAAGTCGGTTTGTTTTTTGATTTGAAAGCAAAAAAATAGAGATTGGCAATAAAGTAGAGATTTTATATTTTAAAATATCTGATTATCAAAGTAATTTTATCTATACTTCTATGCAAATTTACCAATTCCGTAATTTTTATTCCAAAAAATAAATATTTTATAATAAATTTAGTCTTAATGGTCAAAAATAATAATAAAACGTTGTGGAAAAATTATTTTTTTTATTTTTTGAATTTCGCTGTTAATTCGTCAAAGTTGGGTTTGGAAAATTCATATTCAGGCTCTAATGAATCGCACATATAAACGATTATAGGAAATTGACGAGCCGTTTCTGCGCTCACAACCAAAAAAGGCTCATAAAGTTTATCGTTATATTCAAAAACTGCAATTCCTTTTTCTCTGTCGATTATATAAATGTTGATTTCGGTATTATAATGAAAACGTTTTACTTCTTGAATTGTAAACCAATCATTCGACTTTTGAATAATTGTATCATACCGCAAGCCGTAAATGCCTTCCATCCAACCATAATAAAGAATAACAGTATCCGTTATATTGTATTTGGAAATAATCCATTGGCAAGGGGCATACAAATAATATTCATTATTATATTGATATAAAGGAATCCATTTTTTCGGAAGATTTTCAGGTAAACTTTTCTTCTTTTCATCCAAATATTCAATATAGCCATCATTCTCTCTAAAATCAAAAATTTTATCATAGTATTCGGAGTCTTTATTTGAGTCAATATAAACTGCTCTTCGTTCTGTATATCTTTGATTTTCACCTGTGGTTTCATCTTTATAAGATAAAATTATCCGCTCGTTTATCAAAAAAGTGGTATCGCCCGATTGCAGTTCGCATTTTATCGTTTCCCACGATTGAGAATATATTGGCGCATTGCCGAATATAAGCATAATGACAGTTATAATTTTCGCTATTTTCATAATAAATATATTTAATTTCTTGTTACATTTTTTATTTTAAACACAAGTTCATAAAGCAAAATTAACAATTAACAATTAACAATTTTCAATTCTACAAGTTGCGGGTACACTTTTGCAATTCTATTTTTCTTTTGTACTTCGCACTTTTTTGCTTGCGTTTTTTTCGTATGGTGTTGCTAATATGCTATATTAAAGTTGTTTACAAGGCGCGTAATTCGTAATTGTTTTAAATTTTTCATTCTTAACTCTTCACTCTTCATTCTTAATTTTCACTTCAACTCGTTTTTCGTCGGTGCAGGCGGTAAGTAATTGGGCAATGGTTTTTTGCAATTTCGGGTGAACAAAATCGGGGGCGATTTCTGCCAGCGGTTGCAAGGTAAATCGGCGGTTTTGTATTTGCGGATGCGGAATTTTCAGTTGTGGCGTTTCTATAATTTTATCGTCATAAAAGAGAATATCAATATCAATTATGCGCGATTGATATTTATCGGTTGTTTTGTTGGCGCGTCCCATTTTTATCTCTATTTTTTGAGTGATAGCAAGTATTTCGAAAGCATCCAAATGACTTTCTGCAACAATCACTTTATTTAAAAACATCGCATCGGAATCGAAACCCCACGCTTCGGATGCGTACAACGCCGACTCGGCAACGATTTCGCCAATTTCGTCAGCCACAAAATTACGAGCAGCGTTTATATGCTTTTTTTTATCGCCTGTGTCAGAGCCGAAAAGAAGATATATTTTCGATTTTTTCATTCAAAAATTGTTAATGTTCGATTACATAAATCCGAGTTCCAGCAAGGCTTCTTCTGTCATCATGCTTTTGTCCCACATTGGTTCGAAAGTTAATTTCACAATCACATTCGATATTCCGTCAATTGCTTTTACGCTGCTGTAAACATCGTCCACAAGTTCGTCAGCCATTGGGCAATTGGGCGCAGTGAGTGTCATTGTTATTGTTACAACTTTGTTGTCGTCGATAAGTATTTCGTATATCAAACCCAAATCGTAAATATTTACAGGAATTTCGGGGTCGTACACCGTTTTTAATGCTATTATTATCTTTTTTTCGAGTTCTATCATAATTATTTTAATTTATTTTTAACCACAATTTTTTGCAAAGTTCGTAAATTTAATTCAAAAATGGTAATTGGCATTTAGTCGTTAGTATTTAGTCGTTAGTATTTAGTCGTTAGTATTTAGTCGTTAGTATTTGGTCGTTAGTATTTGGTTGTTAGTATTTAGTCGTTGGTATTTAGTCGTTAGGCGGAAATTCAACTATTAACCATTAACCATTAACCATTAATCATTAACCATTAATCATTAGCCATTAACCATTAATCATTAATCATTAACCATTAATCATTAACCATTAACCATTAATAATTAACCATTAATCATTAATAATTAATAATTAATTATTAACGTTATTTAACTTTTTATTTGCATCGTTTGCGTGTTAAAAATCATCATACGATTAAAGATTTTTAACTAAATAAAATATGGTTTATGAAAAAAATATATTTCATTATAGCGTTTTGCTTTTTTGCCGTATCAAATATTTCGGCACAGCAAACAGATAAAAATGACATGGTTATCAAAAATACGGAATGTTCTTTTTCTACGCATTTTGGATATTCATATATGAGTAGCGGCATTGCAGGACTTTCAAATATGTCGAAAGATTATTCCGATAAATTACGTTCGGGATTTGCTTGGGATTTGCAGTTTGACTTTCGCGTGTCGCGTTTTACTGCGGGAATTTTATATTCGCTTTACTTGTCGAAAGGCACAACAGATTACACTTCCGACAAAATATCCATTAACTACATTGCGCCTCAATTAGGGCTGTATTTGTTGAAACCTCAGCAATCGAAAATATCGGTTAAAATGTTTTTCGGCGCAGGATACATAATTTACGAAAACAATAGCCGTGTTTTTGGAAACAAGCGCAAAGTTTCAAAAAAATATTTGGGCTCAAATTTGGGATTAGGCGGTATTTATCGCTTTTCGTCGCATTTGGGATTTTCGTTGGATGCGAGGTTGATTGAGGCTGAAACGGAAGTATTTAATGTAGAATATCACGGAAATAGTTTTGATGTAGAACAGAAACTTCCGCTCAATCAGTTAAGTATTTCGTTTGGTATAAATTATATTTTTTAACTTTCAATAATAAAATTTGATATGAAAAAGACTTTTATTTTTTTGATTTCGCTGGTTCTGCTGCAAAACTGCACAGGCTGTGATGATGACGACAAAACAATTGATATTTCGGTATTGCCCGAAGAAACAACCACAGGCGCAAATACTTTTGGTTGCGTAATTGATGGCTGGGTTTATGTCGGCGGACGTTATTATCATCCGTATTACAATGATTATCACGATACGGTTTATACTCATCATCATGAAGATGTTCATTCTATTTTATTTTGCTATTATCCTGAACTTGACAGAATTAAAGTAACTGCGTGGGTAGAGCGAGACTATAATCTAAGTTTCGTCATAAACAATCCCGAAGAGGGCAAAGAATGTATATTGACAGATGTTTATTTTCGTGATTCGGAATTGCCCGACGGCACGGCATACATTACGATGTTCAACAAAGGATATAAGCAATTTATCAGCGGACGATTTGAATGTGGTAATATTATTAAACACGGCAGATTTGATGCGCTGTATCATAAATAGGTATTTAGTAATGTAAAATAAATAACATATAACAGTTTTAGTTTTGACAAGTAAATTTGTAGTTCCAATTT
>JAITPP010000238.1 GCA_031289385.1 Prevotellaceae bacterium
ACAGTAAAATTCAGGATAAATTAAATAAAGCTATTATATTTACATCCGAAAACAAAGGATTGACGCTGACGCTGGCATTAAATTACGGCTCGCGCGAGGAAATTATTGACTGTATAAAACGCTGTTTACATGAAGTTACCGATAAAAATATGAATTTGGATGATATAAACGAAACGCTGATTTCATCAAAACTGTACACAAATGATATGCCCGACCCCGAACTAATAATTCGCACAAGCGGAGAAATGCGGTTGAGCAATTTTTTATTATGGCAGGCTGCTTACAGCGAACTTTACTTTACCGAAATTCTTTGGCCTGATTTTCGTAAACAACATCTTTATGATGCAATTTACGACTATCAAAATCGCGAAAGACGATTCGGCAAAACAAGCGAACAAATTAAAAAATATGAATAACATACAGAACTATATTATTATAAAATGAAAAGTAAATTAAAACTAAAAGTACTCGCAACTCTGCTGTTCGCAGGCAATATTTTGCTTGCACAAAACGTAGGAACAAACTATAACGAGCCGAAACAGTATGTAATACAAGAGCTGACGGTTTCGGGATTACAAATTTTTGATCCAAGTCAAATTCTTTCAGTATCGGGATTTGCTGTTGGCGACACTATAACCGTGCCAAGCGAAGATTTATCGTTTTTGGTAAAAAAACTATGGCTCAATCGCTCTTTTTCGAAAGTAGCGTTGCGTTATACAAAAATTGAAGACGATAAAATCTGGCTGGATATAAATCTTCAAGAAAATCTACGCCTTTCAAAATGGGAATTTGTTGGCGCATCGGGAGCAAAAATCAGTAAAAGCAACAAAACCGATTTAGGCGAAAAACTTAACCTGCGGCGAGGAACGGTAGTTTCGGAATTTATGCTCGAAAACTCAACTCGACTGGTTAAAAAATATTTTGCCGACAAAGGATTTTTAAACACCGAAGTTACAACAATGCAACGCACCGACACTATCGTGCAAAATGCAACAGTAGTAACTTTTGTGATAAATAAAAACCCGAAAGTGAAAATTAAAAACCTCAATTTTAAAGGAAATAATGATATTTCAGATAAAAAATTGCGCAAAGCAATGAAAAAAACAAAACGCAAAAGCATTTTCCGCTCAGGTAAATATATCAGAGATAAATACGACGAAGATTTAGATAATATAATCACATACTATAATAAAAAAGGCTATCGCGATGCAAAAATCGTAACCGACACAATGTATGCGCTCGACAGCAAATTTATAAACGTAGATATTAATGTAGAAGAAGGAAAACAATATTTTATACGAAATATAACATGGGTAGGAAATTCAATATTGCCCGAAGAACATTTAAACGCAACACTCGGATTAAAAAAAGGCGACGTATATGACAAATCGGCATTAAACAAAATGCTGACGGAAGATGATTTTTCGGTATCAACACAATACAACGATATGGGATATATGTTTTTTTACATCGATCCCGTAGAAATTAATATCGACGGCGACTCTATTGATTTAGAAATGCGAATGTTAGAAGGCGCACAAGCACGATTTAGCAAAATAGCAATCAACGGAAACAACAAAACCGACGAAGATGTTGTTCGCCGCGAACTTTATACAAAACCCGGCGAACTTTTCAGCAAAACAGCCATAACGGAATCAATGCGCCGATTGGCAACATCAGGATATTTCAATCCCGAAGCATTTAACAAACCCGAAGGAATAAGCGTTATCCCCGATCAAGCCAATTCTACCGTTGATCTTGCTTTCAATCTCGAAGAAGTATCAAACGATCAACTCGAACTTTCAGGCGGCTGGGGAGGCGGAATGTTTGTAGGCTCGGTGGGCGTAACATTCAATAATTTTGCAATGTCGCGCATATTCAAAAAAGGCGCTTGGCGTCCCGTTCCGTCTGGCGAAGGACAAACACTTTCGCTGCGCGGACAATCAAACGGCACATATTATAATACAGTAAGTTTAAGTTTTATGGATCCTTGGTTTGGAAAGAAAAAACCAAACCTGTTTTCGTTTTCGGCATATTATGCACACGAATCTAACGCATCATATTGGTTTGACAGCGGCGCAGACCAATGGATGAGCGTTCTCGGAATTTCGGTAGGATTGGGAAAACGATTGAAATGGCCTGATAATAATTTTCAGTTGCGAGGCGAAATTTCATATCAACGATATACTTTGCAAGATTGGTCAAGTTATTTCACATTTTCAAACGGAGCATCAAACAATTTAAGTTTCGGGCTTACACTGTCGCGTACATCTATCGATCAGCAATTTTATCCGCGTCAAGGCTCTGAATTTTCGATAGGCGTTCAGGTAACACCGCCATATTCGCTGTTAGACAGCAAAGATTATACAAAAATAACGGACGATGCCGAACGTTACAAATGGATTGAATATCATAAATGGACATTCAGATTTGCAACATATACGGCATTATCGGCAGACAAAAAATTGGTTTTACATACAAAAACAAAATTCGGCGTTTTAGGATATTACAATAAAGATTGGGGATATTCACCGTTTGAAGGTTACCTGCTCGGCGGCGACGGAATGAGCGGATACACACGCTACGGACAAGAAGTTGTGGGCTTGCGCGGATATGAAAACAATTCACTTTCGCCGTATATAAAAGGTGTAAATACATCAAATATTTACTCAAAATTTACATTAGAATTGCGTTATCCAATAATACTCGAACCAAGTTCAAGCATTTATGCGCTGGCGTTTTTCGAGGCAGGAAACTCGTGGTATGAAATTCGCGACTTCAATCCGTTCTCGCTAAAACGCGCGGTAGGCTTGGGATTGCGATTGTATTTGCCTATTGTAGGTATTCTCGGCGTAGATTGGGGTTACGGATTAGACGAAGTAAAAGGCTACCCGAATGCAGGCGGCGGCAAATTCCATTTCTCGATTGGCACGATAATTGATTAACAAATTATATATAACAAAATATTAAAAAATATAAAGATTATGAAAAAGGTTATTTTAATATCAATAGGATTGATGATGATATCATCCTTAGCATTTGCACAAAAGTATGCCTGTGTTGATACGGAATATATTTTGGGAAAAGTTCCAAACTATAAATCGGCACAGGAGCAGGTAGAAAAAATTTCGGCGCAATATCAAAAAGAAGTAGAAGATGGCTACAGAAATTTAGATGAATTGTATAAAACATATCAAGCCGAAAAAGCATTGCTTACAGATGCGATGAAGAAAAAACGCGAAGACGAAATCATCGCCAAAGAAAAAACAGTAAAAGCATTGCAGCAAAAATATTTTTCAGCCGAAGGCGAGCTGACAAAAAAGCGCGAAGAACTGATGAAACCCATTCAGGAACGCATATTTAATGCAATAAAAAACTTTGCGGATGATGGCGGATATGCAACAATTTTCGACTTGTCGAACAACGCGTCGATGATTTATGTAAACTCTCGTTACGATGTTAGCGATAAAATTCTTGAAAAATTAGGATATAAGCAATAAATTTTTATTACTTTTGTCCTCTCAAATAAAAAATATTAAAAAATAAAAAAGTATGAAAAATTTACTAAAAGTAATGTTTGTAATTGCATTTGCAATAGTTGCAAATAACGCATTTGCTCAAAAATTTGCACATATCAATCGCAACGAGCTTATTCAAGCCATGCCCGAAGTTAAAACGGCACAAGAAAAATTAGAAACCTACTACAGAGAGTTGTTAGCACAATTGGAAGAAATGCAGGTTGAATCTAACAAAAAACTTGATGATTTTCAAAAAAACTCTGAGTCATGGACAGAAGAAAAAAGAGAACTGAAATCGCAAGAAATTGTATCGTTTAGACAACGTGTACAGGAACAACAGCAAGTTGCCGAAGAAAAACTTAAAACAAAAGAGGA
>JAITPP010000228.1 GCA_031289385.1 Prevotellaceae bacterium
CTGTTGATAATATTTTTAAGATTAATGTTAAGTGAATTGAACATCTAATTCTATGGTTGATTCATTAGATATCTTTGGAGAAAGAATAGAAACTGTCCATTTCTCTACTATATCTGTAATACCCATATGAATTATTATTTCTAATTTGTAATCGGTTGTTGTATTTTTGAAAATAGTAGACTCAATTTTGCCTATTCCATTGGTAGATTTACCGCTTACCAACAACAATGTGTTTTCAGAAAAGTCAATTTCGGAAAAACTATCTTCCGTACAAGTTACATACTTTTCTAACTCTTCCTCGCTATTGATAACAATCATCTTGCCATCGTAACCAAGATTATTCCATCCGCAAGAAGTTCCAATCAAAGAATATTCCATATCGGATATTGGAAAGTTATCTATTTCATCTTTCCCGCAAGAAACTATTCCTGCCAGCAGCAATATTGTTGTCAATTTTAAAATATTTGTTTTCATATCAATTCCATTTAAAATTTATTTTCATTTTGCTTTTACAGCCCATATACGTATTATTAATTCGTTTTCTTCAAAAAATTCTTCCCATCCGACAGGAATTGGAGATTCTGTTCCATTAAAAAGAAGTTTTTCTCCATCACAAGAATATACGGATGTTGTGTAAATAGGAGATGGCGACATTCCTTCTTTAAATTTTGTAGCGGTTTCTATTACAATATGATTTTCATCCGTAATCTTATTTTTATACAAAAAAATCTCAATAAAATAATCGTTATCATGTTCATCACAGAATTGTGCTAACCACTCAATATTTTTTAGTGGATCAATTACACCACATGCCGAAATGTCATGTTTTTCATATATTTCATATTCAACATCATCTTTTCCGCAAGAAAAACTTCCCGTTAAAACCAATAATATCACTGCCAATTTTAAAATTTTTGTTTTCATAATTTTCATATTTTAATTTAGTTTACAATAATTCTGAATAAATTATTTTGCTTTTATAATCTTTAAAGATAATACAAGCAAATAATTTTGCCTTATCCCTAAATCGCATAAAAAACAAAATATTTTTACTCGTCAATTCTAACCCGATAAACCGTGATAACCGTATCGGGACATACTGTTGCGCAATTTGTACAGCCTGTGCAACTTTCGGGATTTACCATTTGCATATAGTTATATCCCTTGCCATTTACATCACGTCCAAGTGCGATTGTCTTTGTCGGACACGATGTTACGCATACTCCGCAGCCTTTGCATTGCTCGATGTCCACTACTATTGTTCCTTTGATTTTTGCCATATTTTTTTTTATTTTTTAGTTTTACGTCTAATGTTTTTTACATAATTTATTGATTTATTTTTTAGAAAATTCTTTATTAAATGCAGCCAATCGCTCGTTGAGTACAGGAATTTGCTCCATTTTCACTTGCGATGCGCAGGCTCGCAATCCCTGTTTTTTACTTCCCGTAATATTCAATGCCATTGCGCAAATGCCGTATGATATCAGGTTTTTAAGCAGTTCGCCGCTTGTCATATCGCCATAAGTTACGGTAAAATAAAATCCATCGGCAATAGGCTCATCTATATCTTTATCGTAAACGATTTTAAACCCGTTTTGCAAAAATGTTTCTTTCATTTTTTTTGCTATTTCGCCGTATTTTTTCACATGCGAAACAAAGTCCAAACGTCCTTCGTTGGCGGCTTTAAACATAGCGGCAAGGGCATATTGCGCCGAATGTGAAGTTCCTGAACTTAATGCATAAATAGTTCCGAAAACAAAGGCTTGCCCAAATAAATCGGACGAGTGATAACGCAGCAAATCGGGTGCTCGCGTGTTCCAAAGTTTATCCGAAACCACAACCACGCCTATACGCTCGCCTGCATAACTAAATGCTTTTGAACTTGATATGCACAACACGTAACGCTCGGCATATTTTGCTACCGTAGGTTGATAAGGCTCAACTCCGGGTTTGCCGTAATCTTTACGAAAATCCATTGCAAAGTATGCCAAATCTTCAACCACAGTTACTTCGTATTTGTTAGCAGTTTCGCCGATTATGCGCAATTCTTCATCGGTAAAACACACCCAACTCGGGTTATTAGGATTTGAATATAAAATTGATGAAACTTTGCCATCGCAAAGCATTTCTTCTAACTTTTGGCGTAATTTTTCGGCGCGATAATCATAAATATCAAACGAGCGAAACGTTTGTCCTAAAAGGTTACATTGAACTTTATGCACAGGAAATCCCGGGTCGAGAAACAATGTTCCTTCACGGTTTTTATACATTCTGTTGATAGTCATAAAACACGCAATGCCGGCTTGCATCGAGCCTGCCGTAGGTACGCAATGTTCGGAAATTACATCTATGTTTAAAAAATTTTTCACAAAACGCGATGTTTCTTCTTTCAGCTCGTCAATTCCGCGAATATTGGGATACAAAGCGGCAACACCGTTTTTAAGGGCATCAATTTGAGCATCTATGCCAATGTCTTCGGGAGGTAAACCCGGCACGCCCATTTCCATTCGCACAAATTTGAGTTTACATTCTCTTTCTATATCGTCAACCAAACGAAGCAACTCGCGAATTGAGGCGGTTTCTACGGAATTTATTCCTAATTCCTGTATTTTTTTATCAATGATTTCAAATGCAACAAACATTTTACATAAATTTACATTTCGAGGTACAAATGTAAGAAAATAATATTAATTTTTCAAAAATAATTTTTATTTTATTATTTATTATTTGTTATTTTTAAAATTTGACAATGATAATAATATATTAAATTAAGGTTTATGATTTTATTAAAATACTGTAATACAGAGAAATATATTATTTTTTATTTGTAATTTATATTTGATGTTTTTGTGCTTATTTCAAATCAACAACTAATCAAATCAACAAAAAACAAACTTACGACTTATGACTTACAACTTACGACTAATTAATTGAAATAAATAGTGTAATTTTGCAATATATTTTTAATGCACAAATGAATAATGATGATAAATATAAAACAATAGATGCGCCGTCAGCAGGAATTTACAAAGAAAAAGGCAGTAAATTTTTGGCTTTTGCTTATTCCGTTTCAAACGAAAACGAAATAAAAATCATACTTGCGCAACTCAAAAAAGAATATTTCGACGCGCGTCATCATTGTTATGCTTACAGGCTGGGTACAAAAGGCGAAACTTTTCGCGCAAACGACGACGGCGAGCCTTCGGGAACAGCAGGAAAACCTATTTACGGACAAATGCTTTCGTTTAACGTAACTAATATTTTTATTGTGGTGATACGATATTTCGGCGGAATAAAACTCGGCACATCAGGACTTATAACAGCATACAAAACTGCCGCCGCCGATGCGCTGAAAAACGCAAAAATAATAGAAAAAACAGAACTGCAAATTATTTCATTCCGCTTTAATTACAACGCGATGAACGACATAATGAAATTTATAAAAACCGAAAATATTGAAATAGCCGAGCAAAATCTCGAACTAAATTGCAATATGAAAATAAAAGTTGCAGCAAGCAAAGCTGCCGAAATATCCAAACGATTGCTTAAAATCGAAAACGTTTTTATTAATTAATTATTCGGTATTTAGTCGTTAGTATTTATGTTGTTATCGTTATTTTTGATATTACACATATTTTCACAATTAACTTCTTAACTTCATTTCTTCAAAATTTTAACACTCGCAAAAATAATATAAAATTCTGATAATATTACAATTAATATTATTTATTGAAAAAACTTCAAAAAAAATTTGTCATTTAAAATAAATTATCTATTTTTGTAGAATTAAATTTTAAAATGTAGAATTATGAAACATCTATCAAGAGCAGAAGAACAGGTAATGGAAATTATCTGGAAATACGAAACAGTATTTATGAAAGATATTTTGGCGAATTGCCCGCTACCAAAGCCTGCTACAACAACTATTTCAACCGTTCTCAAACGTATGCAGAATAAAGGTTTTGTTGCGTACAATGTATTCGGCAACTCGCGGCAATATTATGCGTTGGTGAAAAAAGACGACTATTTTACCAAGCGCGTAAACAAAATGGTTAAAGATTTCTTTGACAATTCGGCGTTGCAATTCGCCTCGTTCTTTACCACAGCAAGCAATTTGTCGGCAAATGAACTCGAAGATTTGAAAAAAATTATTGAACTCGAAATTAAACGTAAAAAGTGATGATAGCCTATATCGTAAATATGACGCTGTGTGCGGCGTTGTTGTACGTGATTTATTTTCTTGTGCTGGAAAAGGAAAATATGCATCGTTTCAAACGAGTGTATCTGTTGTGCAGCCTCGTTTTTTCGATAACTGTTCCCTTACTGAAAATTGATATTTTTGTGCCGCAGATTTCAGAAAATTTGCAGTTTTTTTACGCAAGTTTTGTTGAATCCGAAAATATCGAAATTCAACCGACGGCAAGCGAAGTTATTACTCACCCGAATGTAAATTATTATCTCATAATTTTTCTTGCATACATAACGGTTACAGCGTTTTTTGTATTGCGTTTTCTGAAAAATATTTTGAAAATATTTTTGTGTGGAAAAAATAATTTTTCGATAAAATACAAGGGTGCAAAAATTGTTTTGATAAGTCAAAAATTAGTTCCTCACAGTTTTTGGAAATATATTTTTGTAAATAAAGACGATTATGAGAACGATAGG
>JAITPP010000286.1 GCA_031289385.1 Prevotellaceae bacterium
ACTGCCGCTGCCGTTTCGCTTGTATGCGAACATCCAAAAAGTTACGAATTTATAACTCAACTTTGGAATTTGGAAAACAAACCTTTCGCTGACGGTTATTTCGATGCGTATTATGATGGTTTACTGCAATTATTTGCATTTATGCATCTAAGCGGAAATTATAAAATTATTTTCCCCGAAAGGTAATGAATTAAAAATTAAGAAATGTAGGAATGTAGAAATTAAGAAATGAAGGAATTAAGAAATGTAGAAATGAAGAAATGAAGAAATGAAGAAATGTAGAAATTAAGAAATAACTAACTACAGAATACGGAATACAGATTGCGGAATACCAAATTACCAATTATTAGTAATTGAAAAATGGTGGTTAAAAAACGAAAATTAATAATCAATAATCAATAATCAATAATAAATAGTAAATAGTAAATTAAAAAATTATGGAAAGAACATGGAGATGGTTTGGAAAAAAAGATAACATTACGCTTGATATGCTTAAACAGATTGGCGTAGAGGGTATTGTAACATCATTGCACGGAGTTGCCAACGGCGAAATTTGGACATCCGAAGATATAAACGATTTGAAAAATTATATCGAAAGTTATGGGTTGCGCTGGGCGGTAGTAGAAAGTTTGCCCGTTTCGGAGGCAATAAAATATGGAGGCGAAAATCGACATAAACTTATTGAAAACTACAAAATAAGTCTGGCAAATTTGGGAAAAGCAGGAGTGAAAACAATTTGCTACAACTTTATGCCTGTTATCGACTGGATACGTACCGATCTCAACAAACGCAACGACGACGGCACTTATTCGCTATTTTTCAATCCTATAAAATTTGCGTATTTCGACTGTTTTATATTAAAACGAAAAGATGCCGAAAAAGATTATCCCGCTGATATAATGAAACAAGTGTACGATTTGGATAAAACAATCACCGAAGCCGAAAAAGATGAATTGATAGATTCTATTATCGTGAAAACACAAGGCTTTGTAAGCGGAAATATACGCGAAGGCGATAAAAATCCTGTGGAAATATTTAAGCAGCTACTTGCTTTATATGATGGCATTGATAAAAATCAATTGCGCGAAAACATGAAATATTTTCTTGAACAAGTAATTCCTGTTGCCGAAGAATACGGAGTAAATCTTTGCGTACATCCCGACGATCCGCCTTTTTCGGTTTTAGGATTGCCGCGCATTGTTACCTCAGCCGAAGATATTGACTGGTTTTTGAAAGCGGTTGATAATCCGCACAACGGATTAACATTCTGCGCAGGCTCGTTAAGTTCGGGATTGCATAACGATGTGATTGATTTGGCGCAACGATTTGCAAAACGCACACATTTTGTACATCTTCGCAGCACCGAAGTCAGTGCCGACGGATATGTTCTCGAAGCCTCGCACCTCGAAGGACGCGGGCATGTGATAGAACTTGTACGTATTTTTGAACGCGAAAATCCATCCGTGCCAATGCGTATCGATCACGGGCGGCTTATGCTCGACGATGTTAATAAAACATACAATCCGGGATATTCTTTTCTTGGGCGAATGTATGCTTTTGCACAAGTGATGGGTGTTGTTGCGGCAGTAAAAGAAATTGATAATTTAAAATAAAAAATATTATGAATGAATTATTTAGCATATCCGGAAAAGTAGCGATAATTACCGGAGCAGGCGGAGTGCTTGGAGGAAATATCGCAAAACATTTTGTAACACAAGGCGCGAAAGTTGTTGCGCTCGACATCCGTCAAGAACAGTTGGATGCACGTGTTGAAGAATTATTAGCATTGGGAGGCGAAGCAATAGGCATTGTAGGTAATGCGCTTGATATTGAAAGTCTTGAAAATGTAGCAAAAGATGTAATCGCCCGTTGGGGACGAATTGACATCTTGCTGAATATCGCAGGCGGCAATATGCCGGGGGCAACCTTAGCTCCCGAACAACCTGTTTTTGATATGAAATTGTCGGATTGGGAAAAAGTTACTAATCTGAATCTTAACGGAACGGTATATCCTTCGCTGGTTTTTGGCAAAGTAATGGCGCAGCAAAAAAGCGGGGCTATTGTAAATGTATCGTCGATGGCTGCTTACGGCGCAATTACACGAGTGCCGGGGTATTCCGTAGCAAAAACAGGAATCAGCAATTTTACACAATGGCTTGCAATGGAATTGGCTTTAAAATACGGCGATGGAGTTCGCGTAAACGCTATTGCACCGGGCTTTTTCATTGGCGATCAAAATCGCGCCGTGCTTATTAATCCCGATGGCTCGCTAACCGAACGCAGCATAAAAGTTCTTGCCAAAACACCAATGAACCGTTTTGGCGATATTTCCGAACTTAACGGCGCTGTACAATTTTTATGCAGTCAGGCAGCAAGTTTCGTAACAGGTATAGTAATGCCCGTTGATGGAGGATTTAGTTCATTCAGCGGAGTTTAAAATATTGAATTATAATAATATAAATTATGATAAATTCAAAAAATATTTTTATAACAGTATTGTTTATAATATTCTGCTCGGCAGCGTTTGCACAAGAAGTATTTAAAAACGATGAAGTAACTGTCAGCAAACTTGACAAAGGCGTGTATGTAATGGAAACTTTCGACAAAACAACCATGTACATTGTTGAAGGCGCAAAACGCGCGTTGTTGATTGATACAGGCACAAAATGTGATAGTCTTGATAAAATAGTGCGTAAAATTACGTCAAAACCTTTTGATGTGGTTTTAACCCACAATCATGGCGATCATTCGGGAAACATTCAATATTTCGACGAAGTATATATGCATCCTGCTGATACTGTGCTCGAACTCAACAAAAAATTCACAGGAAAATATAAATGGTTGAATGAAGGCGATGTTTTTGATTTGGGCGGGGGACGAAAAATAGAAACGCTTTTAATGCCCGGACACACACCCGGTTCTGTGGTTTTGCTTGATAAAACTATCAATGCCGTTTATACAGGCGATGCTTTCGGTTCGGGACATGTTTGGCTGCAATTGCGTCCGCATCTTTCTATGAAAATTTATCACAAATCGTGTGTGCGAATGGAAAAAATAATGCAGGAACAAAACATTACAAAAATTTACTGCGGACATTATCCAAGCGTAAAACACGCATTCGGAATGAGTTATATAATAGAAATGAAAAATCTTGCAGAAAAAATTTCGGCAGGCGATACCGTAGGATCACAACCGTATCCTGTACCGTCGCGCAATAATAAAGCCGTATTTTTGCAAGACGGCGAAGCGTTGATAGTGTTCGACCCTGAAAATATAAACGATAGAAAAGATGTGCTTATCTTACTTGTACATCCCGATATTAAAACGTCAAAAGCAAATGCAGCGTTGATTAATGCCGTAAAAGATTTTCCTTATGTGAAAATAATAAATATGTACGACGAGCCTTTT
>JAITPP010000325.1 GCA_031289385.1 Prevotellaceae bacterium
CCTTAAAAAGTTCATTAAATAACCGGCAAGGATAAAAAAAGAAAAAGTCCTTGCCGCTGTTCGGTAGCCAAGTTTGCAGCAAATCTACCGGACAGTTTTCAGGTGCCTGAGCAACCTTAGGCAAGGACTTAGTTTCTTGCAGGTGCGGGGCGCCTTTTTGCGCCCACACCGGACAACAAAAGTAGTAAAAATAATTTAAACAGGTATTTGGTTATGAAAATAAAATGGGTGTGGTTTAGAATACAATGGTGGGTAACTGCCTTTCCCGAACAATGGGCGTTCATTGTGTTGTGGTTGTTGGATTGGTTGTTTTGAAAACAGTAAAATTATATTCGTAATTTCTAATTTTTTATTACCTTTGTACCCCCAAATGCGGGCATGGCGTAATTGGTAGCCGCGCCAGACTTAGGATCTGGTGCCGTAAGGCGTGGGGGTTCGAGTCCCTTTGCCCGCACAAAAAAAGGCAGAAGACATAAAATTTGACTTCTGCTTTTTTAATAAAATACAAAATCAATAAAAATAAAAAATATGGATATTATAAAACAAAATATCGATGAACTTGGAGCATTATTAAAAGTGCAAATAGTAAAAAATGATTACGAAGAAAACGTAAAAAAATCGCTGAGCACTTATCGCCGCAAAGCCGAAATAAAAGGATTTCGCCCCGGAATGGCACCAATGATATTAATTCAAAAAATGTACGGACGCGCCGTTTTGCTCGAAGAAATAAATAAATTAATATCCGACTCGCTCGGGAAATATATCGAAGACGAAAAACTTGATATAGTAGGCGAGCCAATTCCTTGCGACGACGAGCAGCAAACGATAGATTGGGACAATCAAAGCGATTTTGAATTTGTTTACGAAATAGGCTATGCGCCTAAATACGAACTCAAAATAAACGAAATAACAGACGTTCCTTTTTATAAAATAACCGTTAGCGAAGAAGACAAAAACAAACAAATTGATGCCATGCGCCAACGCTACGGGAAATTTGATGAAGGCGAAGCGATAGACGAAACCGCTATTGTAAAAGCCAATCTTAGTCAGGACGGCGAAAACGCAATAAAAATTGAAGATACATACATATCGATGCGAACGTTGGAAAACGACGAACAAAAAGCACCGCTTATTGGTTTGAAAGTGGGCGATACCATTGATATTGACATAAATACAATCTACACAAAAGATGAAGACAAAGCAGCACTGCTGAAAATTAAAAAAGAAGAATTAGACGGTATAAATCCCAAATTCAGCATTACGATAAACGAAGTACGAACATTCCAAAAAGCCGAAATAAATCAGGAATTTTTTGATAAAGCATACGGCAAAGACAATGTAAAAAGCGAAGAAGAATTTTTACAGCGCGTAACCGACGAAATGACAGGGATTTATGAAGAAGAAAGCAACTATAAATTTTCGATAGATGTACGCAAAAAACTAATTGAAAAAGCCGATTTGAAATATCCCGAAACATTTATTAAAAAATGGCTTTTACTAATCAACGAAAACAAACTTACGGCAGAGCAAATAGACAAAGATTTTAACGAATTTTTGAAAGATTTAGGCTGGCAAACCATTCGCGATAACATTGCAAAAGAAAACAATATACAAATTGAACAGGACGACATAAAAGCACAAGCCATAAAAATAACACAATTTCAGTTACAACAATACGGATTAAGCAACTTGCCCTACGAACAACTTGAAGGCTTTGCACAGCGTATTCTTGACGACAAAAAACAACTTCGCGGAATTGTAGAAAAAGTTATCGACGATAAAGTTTTTGAATATTTAAAAACAGCAGTAAAACTCGATGAAAAAAACATAAGCATCGATGAATTGACAGAACTTTATGAGAAATAAGAACAGAAAACTGTTAAACGAAACGGCTAATTAACTAAATTTAACAGATTGAAAAAATATATTTTCCAAAAAAAAACACAATTTTTTGTGCAGATAAATAAAAAAAATATACCTTTGCAGCCCGAAACAAAAAGGAGGTGCATTGTGCAATGATAATAATTCCCATAAAAGAAGGCGAAAATATCGAAAGAGCGTTAAAAAAATTCAAACGTAAATTCGATAAGACAGGTGTTGTTCGAGAACTCCGTACTCGCCAAACTTTTGTCAAAAAATCGGTACGACGTAGAGATGAAATGAAACACGCTGTCTATGTTCAACAATTACAACAGACAGAAGACTAAATAGATAAAAAATATTGATGATAAAAGAGTGAAATTTTTGGTAAATTCACTCTTTTGTTGTATATTTGAGGCGATGTTAGAGATGTATATAAAATATTTGGAAGCCGAAAAACGTTGTTCATCTAATACGGTAGAGGCGTATAAATCAGATTTGCTTGGTTTTTTTGAAGCCATTAATTTTAACGAATCCGTAGAAGATATTAGCGAAATACAAATGTCGGAAATTCGCGAATGGGTGCTTGAGTTAATGAACAGCAACCACAATCCGCGAACAATAAATCGTAAATTATCGGCGTTAAACGGATTTTTCAAATACATGATTCGCGAAAGAATTATTGAGTCAAATCCCATAAACAAAATAATATTACTCAAAGAAAAAAAACGACTTCCCGTATTTTTAGAAGAAAAAAAACTTAATAACTACCTTGATGTTACCGACGATGTACTCGACAACTATTTCGACATACGCGACCAAACAATAATAGAACTGCTGTACGCAACAGGCATACGCCGCGACGAACTTATAAATATCAAACTAAAAGACGTATATGACGATTATATAAAAGTAATGGGAAAAGGCAAAAAAGAACGACTGATACCACTTACAAACAACCTCTGCATTTGGATGCACCGATTAATAATCAAATACAGAAAAACATTTCCGACATTAGACAACGAGTATGTTTTTATAACAAACAAATGCAGAAAAATTTACCCGAATTTTGTTTACCGATTAATAAAACAAAAACTTACAATAGCAGGATTTACAGGAAAAAAAAGTCCGCACGTGCTGCGCCATACATTTGCAACACACCTGCTAAACAACGGAGCAGATTTAAATTCAATAAAAACAGTATTGGGACATTCGAGTTTGGCGGCAACACAAATTTATACACACACAACATTTGAAGATTTAAAACGAATACATAACAAATCGCATCCGCGAAAATAAATTAATTATAAACACGTTAGCGATGAAAAATTATATTAAAAATAAAATAGAATATCATAAAAATCAAGATAGATTAAAAAAATAAAAGGATATTAAATCCTAATTAAATTATGTTTAACACTGTAAAATAGTAAAGACATGAAAGTTGTAATTCAATCAATTAAATTCGATGCAGACAAGAAACTGCTGGATTTTGTAACAAAAAAAGTAGAAAAATTAGACAAGTTTTTCGACGGAATCGTTAAATATAACGTTACGTTGAAATTAGGAAATTCAACTGAGCCTGAGAACAAAAGAGTTGAAGTGAAAGTAACAATCCCGGGCGGCGATTTGTTTGCCGAGCGGAAATGCAAAACATTTGAAGAGGCTACACGACAATGTGTAGAAGCGTTAAAACAACAAATAAAAAAAGCAAAAGAAAAAATGAGAAACGACTAACAAATTAAATGTAATATTAAAAATTATTACCAAATGTTCGCGGAGCAGATTAATTTCACTCCGCGAACTGTTTTTTACAAAGCAGGAAAAATACACGCAATCGGGGGTGCAAAAATAACTATCAAAAATTGGTTGAAAAAGAGCATTTTTCGCCTTTCATATTTATCTAATATTCAATTATTTGAAGATATGTTACAACATGAAGGCTTGCGTAATATAAAATGTTGTAAATGCGAGCATCCGTTTATTTCCTTCTCGGAATAATAAAAAATCTGCGTAATCTGCGTGCAAAAATCTTTACTCGCTAATCATCAAACTCATATAAGGCAATTTATTCCAAAAAATAAACCACGCAAGTTGTCGGATATTAAAAGTGTTTTCGACAGCGTGTAATTGCGTTTTTTTGCATTGGGCATTTGCTATTGTGTAAAAACCTGTGTTTTCGGGAATAATGTCGTCTTTTACAAAAATTGTTGTTTCGTACTTGGGGTGAGTGGCGGCGTAAAGCGTCAGCATTTTTTCGGCATTTATTATTCGCATCATTCCAAACGGCTCGATATTGTGTTTTTGCGGTAAATTTATAATGAGCAAATTATCGTTTTTTGTTTTTTGAGATATTGTTTTCAACAGTGTATTTGTTATTTCGGCGGTTTCGGCAAAATGTTCGGTAATGGCAATGTCATTGTTTATACGGGTTGCAAATGATATTCCCGCAATTTTATTTTCACATTCGGCAATTAAAATTATTCCGTTGCTGTTGTAAATATCTTGGCAAATAATTTCAAAATCGGCAAAAGAATGTTGCACGCAACAATCGCGCTCGTTCATTTTTTTGTTGAAATATGTAAACGTTTCATCTTTGTTTGCCGCAGTATATTCGTATATTTTACAGTCGTTTTTAATATCGAAATTGCAAGTATTAATTTGTGTTTTCGAGCGGAAAAATATGGTTTCGTAATCGTTTTTTTCATAAACATCAAACAGCCACAAATCGGCGGGAATAAGAAAAGTTGCATAAACGCCATCGGCAAATAATTGTCGGTATGTTTTTGCTAAAAGTTTTTTCATCAATCCCTGTTTGCGAAAATCGGGATGCGTGCAAATTGCCGATAAATATGAAATATCAATAATTTTATCGAAAACGTTGATTGTATATGGAATTGCCTGCAACGCCGCAACGATAACGTTATTTTGTAATATCGTTATATTATTTTTTTCGGAATATCTTTTTTCAAAATAAAAATTTACAAATTCGTCGCTATCGTCAAAACAAAGTTTGTACAGTTTTTTTGAGTTTATCAAATTCATAAAGTTTGTAAAGTTATAAAGTTCATAAAGTTTATCAAGTTTGTAAAGTTATAAAGTTCATAAAGTTTGTAAAGTTATAAAGTTTGTAAAGTTATAAAGTTCATAAAGTTTGTAAAGTTATAAAGTTCATAAAGTTCATAAAGTTTGTAAAGTTATAAAGTTTGTAAAGTTATAAAGAGTTTTTTCAAATCAACACATTATCATATTAGCATATTAACACATTAGCATATTAACACATTATCATATTAAATTAATTCCACATTATATTTTTCTAAAATCATTTCGGGTTGATATGATAATTTTGCTTTTCGTAAACCTTCAATATCAAGATCTTCTTCGCGATTGATGTATGTGTATTGCGCGGGAATATGTTTTGCAAACTCGTTGTTTATCATTGCATACGCGCCTTCGACGTTTGTGTCGGCTTTTTCGATACACACATCAAATGTTTCGTAATTTATTGCGCCGCCGTATGTGAACGCCGTTATTTTTCCGTTTACAAACAACACGCCGCCAAGCAAATTCAAAGTCTCCATGTTTGTTATTGCCGAAGTCAATGCCGTGCGCTCGGCTGATAAGGCATCGCGCTCGTCGCTGGTTACGTTTTTGTTGTACCAAAGTTTTTCAAGCTCAATACATTCTTTAACCAAGTCGGGAGTTAAATTTTTGTATTCGTAGTTGCTGTTGTTTTTCAGAAAACGATTGATAAAATTTCGTTTCGATTGTAATTTTTTGCCTTTTAATGTTACCAGATTTTCGCGCAGATAAATGTAATCCGAATATTTTCGATTTACCGAATATTTGAACGTATTGGGCATTGCTTCTTCCAACTCGCCGCACAAATTTTTGCACGCTCCCTGTATTCTGAACGGTTTGTCGAGCGATTTTGCATCATCAATTATCGTTTGCAATGCTTGTCGCAAATTTCCGTTGCCTATTGGCATCATGTAAACAAGTTCGTTGTTGTAAAAAAAGCGCATTAGCAAAAAATCGTTTACCACCGCGTATTGCGTGCGATACATAAACGCCCAGCTGAATAAATTTATAAACGACAATTCACAATTACGCCGCCAATGATTAAGCGTAAACGATTGAATAATTTCTTTATCTTCTAATGTTATATTTTTAAAATTTATCATTTTTCCTGTGTTTTTTATTTTTGATATTATTTAGAAATTGTTTTGAATTTAATTTCAAAATTAATAATTTAATTGCAAATAACGTAAAAGTTTTTCAAGTTATCAAGTTTTTAAAGTTATCAAGTTTTTCAAGTTCATAAAGTTATAAAGAAACAAGAGTCAAGGACAAAGAAGTTATAAAGTTAGTCAAGTTCATAAAGTTATAAAGATTTTTCAAATCAACAAAAAGCAAATCAACAATAAACAACAAAATCGTAATTAGTAATTGATTTTTATCTGTTTGCTTTTAATTCTTCATTCGTCTATCCTGTACTCATATTTTTATTTCTGTTTTTTGCAGGGCTGCAGCCTTGCTTTTAGCGCGACGTAGTTTGGAAATTGCGCCGAACGAGGGGGTTTAAGTGAAAAACCGCAAAATTACACGTTTCAAATCAAATCGTAAAATCAAAGAACGCTTTTATTATATTATATATCAAGTAATTATAAACAAATATTGAAAATTAACGCACCACTACTAATTTAATTTAATTAATAATTTTCCATTAGGAGTAACTAAAAACGATATTTTATCATTATCAAATGGTGTTTCCATCAAATATAATATAGAATCATTTTTTATTTTTATTTACTTGCTGTATTAATTCTAAATTCTTTTTATCAATCGGCGTTAGCAAATCATTAACATCGGCTAAATGTTTTTTTCCATAATAAAAATTAAACAAATTAAAAAATGCCTGCAAATACTTCGACTGAAATTGATAACTATGTTTCGCAAATACCATATTACGCAACATACGCAATTCCCATTCATCAAACTTTTCTACAACAGATTTTTCAAGAAGAGTATTGTGATAAATATCGTATAATGCTTTATCAAATGGTAATGTGAATTTACAGGCTACCCAAACACCTTGATCATTTTTTTTACCTTCAATAACGGAACTTCTGTAATAGTAAGGATTATTAGTGCCAATATTAAAGGAAGAGTTACTATTATAATAAGACATCAATGTGGGCTGAATTAAGTTAAAATTGCTATCAACCCAATATAGTTCGAGATTTGTATATTTTCTTGTAATATCAGTATATGCATGATCAATATCTTGTATGGAATTTTTTCTATATTTCTTACCATCTTTATTAATAAAAATCTCAAATTGCATAGTATCCAAGACAGGAATATTAGCAACTAATTTTCTGTTTTTCCAATCATAATAACTAAATGAATAGACAACTTCCTCATCGTAGTTAC
>JAITPP010000251.1 GCA_031289385.1 Prevotellaceae bacterium
TTTACTATGTGCTGATATGCTCTATCAAACTGAAAATCAAAATCTTTATCGGGATACCTTTTTATTCCGAATTGTATTGTGCGCCGCAAGATTGTTTTCAACGAAATATCTCTGTCGGCTTCGGCAACAATTTTTCCGTAAATGCTGCGTGGCTCGTTTTTATTGGATGCTCGGTGGTCTTCTACCGCTTGTTGCATTATTGTAATTTGCTCGGGCGAAAACCATTTTTTTAGATTTCTGTCGGCGCATAAAATTTCGCCCGAAACAATATGATGCTCTTCCCTACTCTTTTCAATGCCAATGTCGTGATAAGCAGCAATGGCGTAAACCATATCGGCGTTTACATCAAATTGCTGCGCAAGAATTAAACTTTCGTCTATAACTTTCTGAATATGATTTATATTATGTCCGCCATCAAAGGTATTGTATCGCGGTAAGATATTTTTTTCGATGTAATTTTTCAGTTCGGGGTTTATTTTCATACAAATATTTTCTTTATTAAATTGACTATCGTAGAAATTATCCACATTGTTGTCGGCATAAAAACCCAAAATAATGTAAACCATAATCCTAATTTAAACATTTTTGGGGCATAAGTTACACTGCGTTTTATAAATATTTCTGTAAGCCAGCCCAAAGTATAAAATATATTACACAAAATAGCAAAAAGGAATATCAGCAAAGGCTCAAATAAATCTTCTCCTGCTTCAAGCTCTACCTGTGGCGAGGCTATTAATGTCAAAATTATTACACTTGATGTTCCTGCTATAAAAACAATTATATTGTAAAGTATTCGACGTTTTTCCCACCATAAAATAATCTGAAATACGTTTCTTTTCTTATTTTTGACAATCAGACATTCGTTTAATTTGTCATCAAGTATAAATATTTTGTCTAATAATTTCATCCGTTTTTTTAAAATTTACTATTAAAATGAGGCTTTTAGCACGCGGATAACACAGATAAAACAGATTTACACGGATTTTAAAATTATCAAACAACAGTATTTCTTTTATATCTGCGAAAATCCATTAAATCTGCGTTATCTGCGTGCTTTAATACAGCCTCACAATTCAATATTTAGCAATAATTTATTTCTTCGCCAAATCAAATTTCTCAATAAATTTATCCAAAACCATTTCCAGATTAGGATAACCTATTTCCTGCAATTCGTAACCTACTTTTACGCATGGTTGTTGAATTTTCACAATTCGCTGCAAATCAATAGGCGTAGCAATTACAACTGCATCGCAAGGTGTTGCGGCAATTGTTTTTTCAAGATCTTTCACTTGTTGTTCGCCATAACCCATTGCAGGCAAAAGAGTTCCGATATTAGGATATTTTATAAATGTTTCGCAGAGTTTGCCAACGGTATATTCGCGAGGATCAACCAAAGTTTGGGCATTGAATTTTTTTGCCGCAACTGTTCCCGCTCCTATTCGCATTTCGCCGTGAGTCAGCGTCGGTCCATCTTCCACAACCAAAACACGCTTGCCCGTAATAAGTTCGGGCTTATCAACAGTAAGATACGATGCTGCATCCATCACAACCGCTTTGGGATTTATTCGTGCAATATTTCCACGTACAATATTAATATCTTCGAGTGGCGCAGAATCTATTTTGTTAATTACAATAACATCTGCCATACGCGCCGCAACTTCGCCCGGATAATACGAAACTTCTGCTCCTGCACGCAAAGGGTCGGCTACGGTAATTGCCAAATCTGATTTATAAAACGAAAAGTCGTTATTTCCTCCATCCCAGAGTATTACGTCGCAACCATCGGCGTCTTTTTCTGCTTCGCGAAGAATTGCCTCGTAATCTACTCCTGCATAAATTACGTTGCGGTTGGTAACTACATGAGGTTCGTATTCTTCCATTTCTTCAATCGTACATTCGTGTTTAGCAAGATCTTCGACATTTGCAAAGCGTTGCACTTTTTGCTTGTTCAAATCGCCGTAAGGCATAGGATGACGAACGGCAACCACGCGCAAACCTTTGTTTACAAGAATTTCGATAATTCGCCGTGATGTTTGGCTTTTGCCGCAACCTGTACGCACTGCGCAAACAGATATTACAGGTTTTGTCGATTTCAACTGAGTTTCTTTTGGTCCCAGCAGCATAAAATCTGCGCCCGATGCGTTTACTATTGCGCTGATACTCATCACGCGGTTGTAAGGAACGTCGCTGTAAGCAAAAACGCAAATATCAACGTCAAGTTCTTTAATTAATCGCGGAAGTTCTTCTTCGGCAACTATGGGAATACCGTGCGGATAAAGTTTTCCTGCGAGTTCCGTAGGATATTTTCGTCCGTCGATATCGGGAATTTGTGCGGCTGTAAATGCGCGTACATTATAATTTTCGTTGTTTCTGAAATATGTGTTAAAATTGTGAAAATCTCGCCCTGCTGCGCCGATTATTATTACATTTTTTTTCATTTTTTTAAGAATAATTTAATTAATATTTATGTTAATTTGATATATAATAGTTGATTTTTATTAACGTTTTATTGTTAATAAGCGTAAATTATGCAGACTCTTAGTTAAAAGGCAATAATTCTGCAATAAATTTTATTCTTAGCCCTATATTAAAAATAGCGTTTTTACCAACTATGTACATTTATTGTGATATTAATTTATGACAACGCAAATTTATAAAATAAAATGCAATATGCAAAAAAAAAATGGTATTTAGTATTTAGTCGTTGGTATTTGGTCGTTGGTATTTAGTCGTTGGTATTTGGTCGTTGGTATTTAGTCGTTGGTATTTAGTTGTTGGAACGGTAAAAAAAACTAACCATAAAGTTCACAAAGTTTTTCACAAAGAACACAAAAAAAGAGTATTCTGTAATTCTGTATTTAGTATTTAGTATTTAGTTGTTGGTATTTAGTCGTTGGTATTTAGTTGTTGGAACGGTAAAAAAAACTAACCATAAAGTTCACAAAGTTTTTCACAA
>JAITPP010000013.1 GCA_031289385.1 Prevotellaceae bacterium
GGCGATTACGATGACGTTCGTAAATTTCATAAAGAAATGGGTTGTGTTTGTTACGAAAACGATGCAATGGGTTTGTACTTCATTGCCGACCCCGATGGCTATTGGATTGAAGTGTTGCCGATAGTTAAACGATGATTAATGCTTGATTTTGTAAAGAAAACAGTATTCTTACGATTTTAACGATTTAATAACGCTCAGTATTTGTTCGATAGTTTTTTGCTGAACGAATTTATCTTTTTCGTCGAGTTTTACGGTTTTATCATCTTCTTGCTCAAAATCTTTTTCTTCGTTAATAGATTGCTGTATTATTTGGTTAAACGCCTCCTGTGCTTTTTGCGGATTGCGCTCCAATTCATCAGTAACATTATAGTAACCTTCTAACGCAATTTTAATGGATGTGTATTTACGTGTAATTTTTCGTAAATTTATTAAATGTCGCCGTATTTTATTCAACTCTACCACACAGCCATACAGTAAACCCATCAATATAAGCGAAGGCGAAGTATAAAGCAGTAAATAAGTATATTTAAAATCGACAGAAGGTTTTAGGTTTATAAAGGTAAGTACCCAGATAGCAAACAGTGATATAGCAAGAATAACAGCTGCAAAAATACAAATTTATTTTGTAATATAAAACTATAATACAATTAATTGAAAATTATTTTTAAAATTACTGTATCTTTTATCTTAACCCTTATTTTTGAAAGTTACATTAGTAGCCTGATAATTATATCTTTAATCTTGCCCTTATTCGTTTATTTTTTAAGTATTGCATCAATAAAATATTATTGCGATAAATACAAAAAATAAGGGAAATATATAACAATAACTCAATGCTACTAAGGGCGTTGAGCGTAATAAAAATTATTGCTATATCCTACATTTAAGTAAGATATCCGACATTCATTTTGTTTTTATTTTGTAAATATTCAAAAATCCATTACAACCGTTTCAGTTTCACCGTAAAATGGCGCATTAGTTCGGCTTCCCATTCTATTGCTACTCCACGTGTTATGCTGTTTCGTCTGTCGAAAACATTTTTAAGGGCAACGGCAATTACGTCTATATGATTATTTGTGTATGTGCGGCGTGGTATTGCCAATCGCAAAAAATCGTTGCCTTCAAATCGGTTTTCGCGGGTAACGGGGTCGCGGTCGGCAAGAATGTAGCCTATTTCGCATCCGCGAATTCCTGCTTCAAGATAAAGTTCAACAGTCAGCGTTTGCGCGGGAAATTCTTCTTTTGCAACTTGCGTCAGCACTTTTGGGGCGTCAATAAAAATTGCGTGTCCTCCCGCAGGGCGTTGATAAGGAATGTCAAATTCGTCGAGGCGTGCGGCTAAATATTCAACTTGTTTAATGCGCGTTTCGAGGTTTTCAAATTCTGTGTTTTCGTCAAGCCCAACGGCAAGAGCGTTCATATCGCGTCCGTTCATTCCGCCGTAAGTTATATATCCCTCAAAAACAATGCCTTTTACTTTTGCCCGTTCGTACCAGTCTTCTATATTTGTTGCAATAAATCCGCCCATATTCACTATGGCATCTTTTTTTGCGCTCATTGTCATTCCATCGGCGTAGGTAAACATTTCGCGGCAAATTTCTTTTATCGTTTTATTTTCATAGCCTTTTTCGCGAATTTTTATGAAATAAGCATTTTCGGCAAAGCGTGCCGAGTCGAACAAAACGGGTTTGTTGTATTGTTTTGCAAGTTTGTGCACTTCGCGTAAATTTTGCATCGAAACGGGTTGTCCGCCGGCGGTGTTGTTGGTGATTGTTACAATTACGAACGGAATTTTTTCGTTGTGTTCGGATAAAACTTTTTCGAGTTTTGCAATATCTACGTTGCCTTTAAACGGCAGTTCGAGTTGAGTGTTGCGGGCTTCGTCGATAGTGCAATCAATGGCAAATGCTTTGCGCGATTCGATATGTCCTTTTGTGGTGTCGAAATGCGAATTTCCGGGAACGTAATCGCCCTCGTTCACAAGACAAGAAAACAGCACATTTTCGGCTGCCCGCCCTTGATGCGTGGGCAAGACATATTCAAATCCAGTGATTTGGTTTATAGCATCTTTCATTTTAAAAAACGAAGTTGCGCCGGCGTAACTTTCGTCGCCAATCATCATTGCTGCCCACTGTCTGTCGCTCATTGCGCCTGTTCCCGAGTCGGTAAGCAAGTCGATATAAACCTGTTCGGCTTTAAGTTTAAAGACGTTGTAATCAGCCTCTTTGAGCCATTTTTCGCGTTCGTTGCGCGTACTTTTTCGTATAGGCTCAATCATTTTTATTTTCCACGATTCTGCAAATGGTAATTCCATATTAATTTATTATTTTTGATTTATTATTTTTGATTTATTATTTACGATTTTTAGTTGTGATTTAAAACCACACTGTTTTTTACGATATACAAATATCATAGACATCATCGCGTTTTTTGATATTGATATAGCGATAACAATCTGAAAGCACTATGTAGATAATTGACATTAGCATAATACAAATGTAATAATAAAAAGCATAGAAATTGATTTTTTCAGCTATTTTTTTCACATCATTATACGATTGAATATTTTTTTATTATTTTTGTGCCGCTATATAACAATGAAAATAACAATTTATGCAAAACTACCGTGAGAATAACACAAATAACACGAAAAATATTGCCGAAAATTTGGCAGTGTCAAGTATTTTGCTAACACACACATTCTCTAAGCAATCTGACGGAAATTGGAAACAAGAAGGCGGTTCGGGATATACATTTAGAGGCTACGGACAAATGAAAAATGTTACTACTACTGATGAGCAAAGAAAAGACGCTAC
>JAITPP010000038.1 GCA_031289385.1 Prevotellaceae bacterium
GATTAAAAAATAGTCATTCTAAATTTGTGAATTTATCTTAGCCCTTATTTTCAATTTCCCTTAGTAGCAAAGAAAACCACTCACAAATCACCCTTATTTTCAATGTTTTAATAAGGGAATAAGGGATAAAAGGATAAAAAAATCTAATGCTACTAAGGGTACTTACAAAGAAAAAGAGTATTCAGTAATTCTGTATTTAGTATTCAGTCGTTGGTATTCCGTAATTCAGTATTCTGTAATTCTCAATTCTCAATTCCTCTCGCCCCTAAATCCCCTGAAGGGGGCTTTTTCTGCACTGCCAAACTTCCCTTTAGGGGCTGGGGGCATTTCTATTCGTAATTTATTCATTTTTTGTGTTCTTTGTGAAAAACTTTGTGCGCTTTGTAGTAAAAAAGGAAAAAAATGCTAAGAAAAATTTGATACTAAAAAGGAACTCACAAAAATAAGGATAAAAAAAACGAACATTTGCAGAAATAAACCCTTAATTTTTAAACCCCTCTTAACGGGATTTTTTTGTAATTCTTTATAAATGTTTATTTTTCACAACTTAACATTACGCAAACACACAACAAGTTATTAATTATTAATTGTCAATTATTAATTATTTTATTACCTTTGTCACAAACAAAATAAACTCTATGGCTTTGAAATGTGGTATTGTTGGGCTTCCTAATGTAGGAAAATCAACGCTTTTTAACTGTTTATCAAATGCTCGCGCACAGGCGGCAAATTTTCCTTTTTGTACAATCGAACCTAATGTGGGAATTATTACCGTTCCCGACGAGCGGTTGTCTAAACTTGCCGAAATTGACAAGCCGCAGCGAGTAATTCCTACAACTATCGAAATTGTTGATATTGCAGGACTTGTGAAAGGCGCAAACAAGGGCGAAGGTTTGGGAAATAAATTTCTTGCAAATATCCGCGAAACGGACGCTATTATTCACGTACTCCGCTGTTTTGACGACGAAAACGTAACTCACGTTGACGGCTCTGTAAATCCCGTGCGCGATAAGGAAATTATTGATACCGAATTGCAACTTAAAGATTTGGAAACCATTGAAAATCGTATTGCAAAAGTTCACAAACAGGCGCAAACAGGCGGTGATAAAGCGGCAAAACGTTTATACGATATTCTCGTTCAATACAAAAACGTGCTGGAACAAGGAAAATCGGCGCGAGTTGTGCAGTTAGACAACAAAGAAGACAAAAAATCAGCCGACGATTTGTTTTTACTTACCGACAAACCTGTGCTTTACGTTTGCAATGTTGATGAAAAAAGCGCCCTCACAGGAAACGCTTATGTAGAAGCACTTTGCAACGCCGTGAAAGACGAAAACGCGCAAATTTTGGTTGTAGCCGCAAAAATAGAATCGGAAATTGCCGAACTCGAAACTTACGACGACAGGCAAATGTTTCTGAGCGAAATAGGATTAACCGAATCGGGCGTTTCGCGATTGATAAAATCGGCTTACAAATTGCTGAATCTCGAAACTTATTTTACCACAGGAGCAGACGAAAGTCGTGCGTGGACATACCAGCGCGGAACAAAAGCCCCGCAAGCGGCAGGAATAATTCACACCGATTTTGAACGCGGATTTATTCGCGCCGAAGTTATAAAATACAAAGATTATGTTACACTTGGCTCAGAATCAGCATGTCGCGAAATCGGAAAAATAAATATCGAAGGCAAAGATTACGTTGTGCAGGATGGCGATATAATGCATTTCAGATTTAACGTTTAATCACTTCATTTTCACAGAAATATCAATAAAAATATCATACGAAAATTAAAATTATAAAAAATATGAAAAAACAAATTTTTACCATATCCGTATTTTGTTTAACGGCATTGATAAGTTACTGTCAGACAGACTTTGACAAATATTTTGAAGACAAAAGTATGCGTATAGACTTTGCGCTCAGCGGAAATTACGAATATCAAGCCGCCGCATTGCAGCAAATACGCGAAGAACCCGTGTGGGGCGGCACAAAACAAAATCTGACAGACGAATTTAATTACGGCGGATATTATGTAAACGTATATGACAAAGCAAGCGGCAAACTTATTTATTCGCGCGGATTTAATACCCTTTTCGAAGAATGGCGGACAACAGAACAAGCAAAAACCGAAACACAATCGTGGACAAACAGCATATCATTTCCATATCCCAAAAACGAAATAACCGTTGATATTCTCGGACGCAACAAAGACGACATGAAATTTCACTCGCTGTTAAAATCGGATATTAATCCCAACAGCATTTTCATTAATCGCGAACAGTTGAAAGAAAACACAGTAATCAAAATTCAGAACAACGGCAACAGTGCCGAAAAAGTTGATATTGTTTTTCTTGGCGAAGGATATACAGCCGCCGAACAACAAAAATTTTTGGACGATGTAAACCGTTTTACCCAATCGCTGTTTAAAACTCCTCCGTATGATACTCGCCGTAACGACTTCAACGTGTGGGCGGTAGAACTTGTATCCGAAGAATCGGGAATGGATATTTCGGGAAAAGGAATATTTAAACAAACAGCATTAAATTCAGGATTTTACACTTTCGGAATCGAACGCTACCTTACCACGCAAGATATGAAATCAATACGCGACGCCGTGTGGAACGTTCCCTGCGATGCAATTTTTATTTTGGTTAATACCGATATTTACGGCGGCGGCGGAATGTACAACCTGTACGCAATGGGAACAGCCGACAACGCCCGCACAGCCTCAGTTTTTGTACACGAATTGGGACACAGTTTTGCCGGGCTTGCCGACGAATATTTTACTTCGGAAGTTGCCTACGACGATGAATTTTACAACCTCACCCTCGAACCATGGGAGCCTAACATAACCACACTAATAGATTTCAACAGCAAATGGGAAAATTTATTGCCTCCCGACACACAAATTCCCACTCCCGACAATTCTGCAAACGCCGATAAATTAGGAGTTTTTGAAGGCGGCGGATATTTAGCCAAAGGCATTTATCGTCCCAAAGCACATTGCATGATGCGCGATTATGCGCCATTTTGCCCCGTATGCACACGCGCCATAAATGCTATGATTGATTTTCTTACGGATAAGTAGTTGTTTAGTCGTAAGTTGTAAGTCGTAAGTTGTAAGTCATAAGTTGTAAGTGGGGGAAGTTCATAAAGTTATAAAGTTTGTCAAGTTCATAAAGTTATAAAAGTTTGTCAAGTTCATAAAGTTATAAAGTTTGTCAAGTTCATAAAGTTATAAAAGTTTGTGAAGTTCATAAAGTTATAAAGTTTGTCAAGTTCATAAAGTTATAAAGTTTGTGAAGTTCATAAAGTTTTTTTTGTTTTTAACCACAACGTTCACAAAGGTTTTTCACAAAGAACACAAGGTTTTTTATATCAACAATTTTCGTAATTGATTTTATCTGCGTAAATCCGTTTAATCTGCGTGCTAATTTCAAATCAACAAATAGATAAGAATCAAGAGCCAAGAAACAAGAACAAAGAAGTTTAGAAAGTTTTTATTTGGATTTTTTTGTGTTCTTTGTGTGTTCTTTGTGTTTTCTTTGTGCCCTTTGTGGTTAAAAAAATAATCACAAAATTCACAAAGAAAAAATCACAAAATTCACAAAGTTTTTGTATTACCAAAATCGTAATTCGTAATTCGTAATTGATTTTATCTGCGTGCTAATTCAAATCAACAAAAAAAGCAAATCAACAAAAAAACATTTTAACCAACAAACTATGACGCAGTTATTCAATAAAAATCAGTTTCTTATTTTGATAACTCAATAATGTTTTTTGTTTCGACAAAATTTCGTATCCTATCAAGCCGTCTAATTGCAGATTATAGCCTGTGTTCAGGTGGCTCATGTCGTTGAAAACTGTCAGCGGTTTTTGAAATTTGGTGTCGCCGATAATTAACTCATTGATTTTGCCTATTGTTACATCTTTTTTCGATTCGCCTGCACCGCTTAAATCATCTACTCCTACGTCTGTGAGTTGAGTTTTCAGCGTATCAAAAAGTTCTATGTTCAATAAGTTGCCGCTTGCCCCGCAATCGAGTCCCAGATTGAGTTCCTGTTTTCCGACAGTTCCTTTTAGAATGGCAATATGCGCTTTTATTTCTATTGAAATTTCATGTGTTTTGCTGTTTTTGAAATTTTCTTGCACGTAATTTTCTGAAATGTCGGGATTTATCAGCGTCAGCGTGTTATTAGCATAATCAAACAGCAAGTCGTAATTATTATACACGTCATATCCGATTAATCCGTAAATTTCAATGCCACATTCCTCTTCCACGTTAGAAATATCCATCGAAACAATCTCTTTGTCTTTTATCTTAATTCCGTAAAAATCAAACTCTTCCACAGGCGTCATTTTTGTATATGAAACAGAACTGTTTACGCCTTGCGCTTGTCCTGTTTCCGCATTTGCGGCGGCGGCGGTATATTTGCTGTTGAGTACCAGACACGGCGCGCCGTTATCAACAATAAATGTTCGATTTACGCCATTGACTTTTGCCTGTACTGTAATCAAATTTTTTTCCAATTTTATGGGAACGTTTATTATTTCTTGTTCGGGTTTTTCGGTTATATTTTCGTTGCCGGCTGTTTGCACCTGTATTTCAATTAGTTCCAATTGTTTTAATTGATTTTCTTTATTGAAAACAAAAGTTGCAGGTTGTTTACCTAACTGTCCGAAATATACAAATTCATACACTATGGTTAAATCGCCGTCTTCCGTTTCGCTGATTTTTTCATACTTTGTTACATTGTCGTTTAATTGCGGAATTAATTGATTTAGAACGATAATAGCTATTTCACCTTTTTGTCCGGCACATGTAAAATCGGGCGCAAGGTATTTTTCAAGTTGCTCGGGCGATTTGTTGTTAATGGCATCAACCGTTGCTGCAACTATTTTCTCACACTCTTCTTTGCATTGAGCAAATAAAGAATCAATTTCAAATCCTAAAAGGATTACCAATAAAATTATTTTTTTGTTCATGACTTTTATATTTGAATAATATTTATTAACTTCTTGTATTATTGATTTTTATATGTACAATTTTTATCTTCTTACTTACTTCAATTTCTTTTGCAAGAAAACAACAGAAACAAAAATGACACTTGCAAAACAACATAACAATATTTGACGATTATCTAAATACAAGTGCTTATCATGCAAACATCATTTTTAGTTCTTTTCTTTCTCTTTCTATTTGTTCGCCAATTAAATTTGATATGTCAACTACTGCACCATGTTCAATAAATACTTCATAAAAATGATATAGATTATCACCCCAATAAATCATTGCGCAAGCCATTGGCGCACCTTTTCCGATGTCTTGCCCATTTTCTAAGAAGCGAAGCCGCGTATCATATAAAAAACAGATTGACTTTGCCTGTGTGAAAACGTATTTTTTCCAATGTGTTGTATTGGCGGCAACCGGCACAAGGGCTAACACTTGCGAACCATATTTTTCATAAGCATAAGCGCACTTTGCCAACCAATTTTTTATGGTAGTACCTCGTCCTTTGTCAATACCATACGGCGGATTTACATAAATTGTCGGATAATTCCAACTCTCTTTCAGTCCGTCATGTTTGGGCAAACAATATTCGACTCTTGCATTGACAACCGAATACTCATTTGAGCAAGGGTCAAGGTCTATATATCCACCGAATACGTCTTTAACTGCCTTTACATATTTGTGAGGAGTTCCCCAACTTTGGCTTAATGTATTAATGCTTCGTCCTGCGCTCATTTTAATATCTCTTTCCAATTTTTATCGTTCAATGCTCTTAAATCCCTTTTCAGTTCCGAAAGTTTTTTCTGTTTCGGAGAAATCACGTTAAACCAATTTTCGACTGCGTTTAGATTGGAGGCAAAATAGTCAAGCAAAATTTTGTCTGCTTCCAAATTCATTTGAACTTTTGTAAACTGATTTTTCTGCTTTTCCTTGGCGTA
>JAITPP010000109.1 GCA_031289385.1 Prevotellaceae bacterium
GTATATAAAACACGTATGGAAGAACTTTTGCCTTCGCTTTTGGATAATTTTATGAGAAACGCATCAATTATTGCACAAATGCTGCCATATTTGCCCGAATCGTTTAAAACACAAATAGAACCAAACGTAAAATTATATGCAGATTTTTTTGAAAAAGTTGATTCAATAAATCCTTTCGGCGTAAATATCGCTTTAAGCGGATGGGCAGGAAACAGAGGCATTATTCAATCATCTATCACAAATTATTTACTCTATCAACATTTTCCTGAAATAATAAATCCCGAATCTATTTACAGAAGTCTTAATTATATTTACGGTTGCCATCCGTTCCATTCTTTGTCATTCGTTTCGGGTGTAGGCGCACAGCCCAAAAAAGTGGCTTATGGCAACAATCGCGCCGACTATACTTTTATCCCCGGCGGTATAGTGCCCGGCATCAGGCTATTGAATCCCGATTTTCCGGAAAACCGAGATGACTATCCGTTCCTCTGGAGCGAAAACGAATATGTGATTGACGTGGCTGCCGATTATATCTTTTTGGTTAATGCCGTCAATACATTGCTGAAATAATTTTTATATAAAAATAAAACATAAAAATATACTATCTTGAAAAATTTTAAAATAATAGAAATGAAAAAAATTTATTTTATAACTGTAAGTTTTGTAGCCGTAGCAGCAATAGTGTTGCTGCCGTGCTGTTCCGAAGCGTCGGGCAGTTTTGAAGAACGTGTCGAAAAGTTAGTCGCACAAATGACGTTGGAAGAAAAAGCAGATATGTTGCGTTATGATTGTCCGGGCGTTCCCCGCCTTGATGTCCCCGCACATAATTTTTGGAATGAATGTTTACACGGAGTTGCGCGTTCGGGACGTGCCACCGTATTTCCGCAAGCCATTGGAATGGCTGCAATGTGGGATACCGACGAAATGTTTGCCATTGCAAACGCAATATCCGACGAGGCTCGCGCCAAACATCACGACTATGCAGCCCGTAATAAATTCGGACAATATATGGGACTTACATATTGGACTCCAAATATCAACATTTTTCGCGATCCGCGCTGGGGACGAGGAATGGAAACCTACGGAGAAGACCCTTATCTTACTGCCGAATTGGCTATTCCTTTTGTAAAAGGATTGCAAGGCGACGACCCAAAATATTTTAAACTAATAGCCACCGCAAAACATTTTGCCGTACACAGCGGACCCGAATCAATAAGACATTCGTTTGACGTTATGCCAAATGATTATGATATGGCTGAAACATATCTACCTCACTTCAAACGTGTTGTACAAGAATCAAAAGTATATTGCGTGATGTGCGCCTATCAGCGATTAAACGGATTGCCATGTTGCGGAAGTGAATATTTATCAAATCTTTTACGAAATAATTGGGGTTTCGAAGGATATATAGTTTCCGACTGCTGGGCTGTGCGCGATTTTTATGAAAAAGGACATCACGAAGTAGTTGCTACGCCCGAAGAAGCAGCAGCAATGGCTGTGAAAGCAGGCACAGACCAAAATTGCGGAAACACTTATCCTTATCTTGTCGAAGCCGTAAAACAAGGGCTTATATCCGAAGCAGAACTTGATGTTTCGGTTAAACGAATATTAATGGCGATGATGAAATTAGGACTTTTTGATAAAAAACAACAAGTGCCATATACCAACATTCCGTACAGCGTTGTAGAAAGTAACGAAAATGTAGCCTTATCGCTTGATGCCGCTCGCAAATCAATTGTATTGCTCAAAAATGACGGATTGCTGCCATTGTCAAAAGATTTGAAAAAAGTGGCGGTAATAGGTGCAAATGCCGAAGATTTTAATGTGCTATTGGCAAATTACAACGGTTTTCCTACAACATATAAAACACCGCTGGCAGGAATTCGCGAAAAATTACCAAATGCAGAAGTAACATTTGCACAAGGCTGCGAACTTGCCAACGGATTGCCATATCTCACGCCAATTCCCAACTATTGCCTGTTTACAGATGCATCGATGGCAAAAAACGGACTTCAATCAACTTACACATCAAAAAACAAACAAATTAACAGAATCGACAAAAATATAGATTTTATTTGGGGACAAAACTCTCCCGACGAAGGTATTAATTATGACGATTTTTCTGTTGAATGGACAGGCGTTCTTGTTGCTCCATCAACAGGCGAATATGTTTTTGCTGCCGAAGTACAACAAATATTTGAATTATACATAAACGATTCGTTACTGTTTAATATAAAATCGGGACACAATCCGCGAAAAATGCAGCACCGCATAGAACTTACCGCAGGAGAAACATATAACATTAAAGTTAAATATTCTCAAAACGACACGCAATTTGCAATGGCTCGGCTGCTGTGGTATGCGCCAAATCCCAATATGAAACAAGAGGCTGTAAACATTGCCAAAAATTCGGAAGTGGTTATTCTTTGTTTGGGATTAAGCCCCTCGCTCGAAGGTGAAGAAATGCCTGTAAATTTTGAAGGATTTAGCGGCGGCGATCGCATTGATATAGGATTACCGAAAACACAAACAGAACTTATTAAAGAAATACATAAACTCGGCAAACCTACCGTACTTGTTCTGTTAAACGGAAGTGCGCTATCAATAAATTGGGAAGATGAAAACCTGCCGGCAATCATAGAAGCATGGTATCCCGGACAACAAGGAGGCGCTGCCATTGCCGACGTATTATTCGGCGATTACAATCCCGCAGGACGCTTACCTGTTACTTTCTACAAAAATATAAATGACATTCCCGCTTTCACCGATTACGATATGCAAGGCAAAACGTATCGCTATTTTCAAGGCAAACCTTTATATGAATTTGGCTACGGACTCAGTTATTCAACTTTTGAATATTCAATCGTAAATATTCCTCAAAATATTGAAGTCGGAGATACGCTGAAAATAACCACCGAAGTAAAAAATACAGGCAAAATGGATGGCGACGAAGTAGTACAACTTTACGTTTCGCTGCCAACAGGCAACACGTGGAAAACTCCCGTAAGAGCCCTAAAAGGATTCAAACGCATACACTTGAAAGCAGGCGAAAGCAGTAAAGTTGAATTTTCACTTGCCCCGTCGCAAATGACAGTACACGATGAAAACAATGTAGAAACAATAGTAGCAGGAATAATAAAAATTTCGATAGGCGGCAAACAACCCGACATTAAAGCAATAGCGTCAAAACAAGTTGCTGTGTGCGATGTAAAAATTGAATAAATGGTATTCCGTATTCAGTATTCCGTATTCAGTATTTAGTATTTAGTATTTAGTATTTAGTCGTTGGTATTTGGTATTTGGTAAGAAGTTAATTTTGAAAATTAAAAATTACTTGCCCTGAAAGGGCAACTTATTTCAGCGTAGGGCAACGCCCTGCGAAAAAAACGAAACAAAAAAGTGCGGAGCACAAAAGATTATTAGAATTGCAATCGCTTACCCGCATGACATTAAGAATGTAAGAATGTATAAATGAAAACAATTACGAAATACCTGCCCTGAAAGGGCTACTTATTTCAGCATAGGGCAACGCCCTATGAAAAAAACGCAA
>JAITPP010000122.1 GCA_031289385.1 Prevotellaceae bacterium
ATTTCGATTCTTCTTTGGGTTTGAATAGCAGCATCATTTTCAATTTTTCTTCTGGCATTAAGATAAGCCATCCCCAAGCAGGACATCAGTGCATTTGGAGAGCCATCAACAGCCGCCGCCGATGTAAATCCCCATTGTCGATAAGATTGGGCAGGAGGATTTGTTACAACCGGATTAGCCGGTAAATTTTGATTTGGAGGTTGCGTAACAACCGTATTTCTTTGTTCTGGCATAATTATAAGTTTTTAATAGTTTCAAATACATCTCTAACGCTTCTACCGTTCTCGGCTTGTTTCAATAAAAAAGTTGTAATTTCGGCAGTGTATTCCTCCGAAAATCCCAATCTTTTGCATGCGCTTTTCATGCAGTCTATTTCTACATCATCAAGCACTCCGTCAGCCCACGCCATTCGAGCCAAATCATATAAATATCCTATTTTCTCATCGTCATTGCTTAACGATTCAAAAGAAAATAAATGAGCAGGGGAAAAAATCGCGTTTTGTATCTCTTGTTCCGATACTCCTTTTTCTTTACCAATAAGGTAAAGCAGTTCCAATTCCTTAGGGTGTACCTCTGTATCTGCTAAAATCATTTGATACAATCCTAAAAAGTGTTGTTTTAGTCCTTCATTCATAATTTGGTGTTTTTTAATTAATATTATTTTTTATGTTATTTTAAAAATTATTTTCCCCTTTGCACCAAATAAAAAAGGCATGGCACTTTACCTTTATTAGATTCAGAGGTACCGCCATACCTAACGACAGATAAAAGAAAGCCCATGCCTATGAAAATAGAACGAGCATCCATCTATAACTGCTGTCGTATGAAAACTGGCGGTTTTCTGAACCCACATGCAATAAATAAACGCTTCATCTAACAAACACATTACTTTTACGTTTCTACAAGTAAATATGTTTCTTATCAAAATTTATACAAAAATAGTATTTTTTTGCATATCAACAAAATCTACAAGAAATAATGTGTTCTCAGGCATGGACTTAATTTGTCCATTATTTATCTTAAAAACAGCGCAAAGATATAAAATAATGGTTAATTTTTGAAAAAAATATTTTTTTGTGTTTATTCAGCCGTAAAATAGAAAAATAAAATTGTTTAACCGCAAAGGGCGCGAAGAGTTTTCGCAAAGGGCGCAAAGGTTTTTTAATTTGCCTCTTTAATTCTTAATTGATTTTTATTTTTCATTTTTTTAACCCCTAAATCCCCTAAAGGGGACTTTCCTGCACTGCCAAACTCTCTATTTAGGGGGCTGGGGGCAATTCTTCATTCTTAACTCTTAATTCTTAATTCTACACGTCGTGCGGGTGAATTTTTGTAATTCTAAATATCTTTTGTACTCCGCACTCTGTCTATTTATTGCGTTTTTCATCATAGGGCGTTGCCCTATGCTAAAATAAATTGCCCTTTCAGGGCAAGTGATTCGGAATTGATTTTTATCTGTGTGCCTCGTAATTCGTAATTTTTAATTCGTAATTGATTTTTATCTGCATGCTGAAAATTAGAAGTTAAAGAAGTTAAGAAGTTAGCGAAGTTAAGAAGTTAGCGAAGTTAGAAAATAATTATTTTTCATCCTTAATTTCCCTTATACTGAATACTGGAATACTGGAATACGGAATACTTGAATACTGAATACTAACTACCAGATACTAAATACCACCGACTAAATACCAATCCAAACAAAAGCCCCTTTTTCGTTTACGTAGTGATAATTTATATTTCGGTTTTGGGCTTCGGCAATCCAGCGGCGGGCTTGCCATGCTTGCACCGACGAGTCGATTATCAATATTTTGGGGCAATAATTTTCAAAAAAAATTTGCGGATTATTGCCCGACTGTTTATTAATAATTAAAAAATCAATATCAAACGGATTTTGCAGACGAAAAACATCGTTTTCTGTTGCTATTTTTACCGATTTATTATTAAACCAAATAATGTTTTTGTACGACTGTATTACGTTTGACGTTTGTATGTCGTCGGAAAGCAAAAATGTTTCAACGTGTTTTGTGCCAAGTTTTACGAAATTGTTTTTTGTATTGAACTCGAAATCGTTGTTTTTGTTTTCGACATCGCGTATATTTGCGGAATTGCGCCCTGACACAAAACTTATATACGACGAGCCTCGCGTGCTGTAAACAATAATTTGTTTTTGAGTTTTATTTTCGATTTTATGATACGAATTTATTCCTGCAAACAGAATAATACATGCAAGTATCGCAAATATATTTTTTCGATTTCTAAATTCAATATAAAACGCCAAAAGCGTAATGGCAACAATGGCTACGGCTATTTGCAAGCTACTTACATAAATATTTTCGGAAAGCGAATACGGCAATATTTCAACATGTTTTGTGATTTCATTTGATAAGGAAACGCAGATGTCCAAAAATTTTCCAATCAATGCACCAATCACAGGAATCCACGACAGCATAAAGGTTGCGGCAACAGTAAACATTATCAGGGTAACCAGCGGAATTATCAAAACATTTGTAATGATAAAATAATTGGGAAACGAATGAAAATAAAATATTGATATTGCCGAAGTGCCTATTTGCGCTGCTATTGAAACTGTTGCAAGCCCAAAAATGTAATTCAAAAATTTGTTGCGTATGTAAACGGTTTTATACATAAAAGGCTGAAAATAAACTATCGCAATAACCGCACAATACGACAGTTGAAATCCTACTTCAAAAATATTGTAAGGATTTATAATCAGCAAAAATAAGGCTGATGCTGCTAACGAATTGTAAATATTCACTTTCCTGCCAAAAGCATTGCCAAACAACACAAACGAAAACATTACGCAAGCGCGGCAAACCGAAGGCGAAAACGCTGCCAGCGAGGCATATATCCAAAGTCCTACAAAAATTATTATTGCCCGAATAAATTTTCCATATCGCCGCTTGCCCAAAGGACGCATCAAGAAAAGCAAAACCGCATAAACCAATCCTACATGCAAACCGCTCACCGCAAGAACGTGCATTACGCCCGAAGTGCTGTAAGAATCAAGAAGTTCGTCGCTCAGCAATTCTTTGTCGCCAATAATTAACGCGCGAAGAACGGCAAAATTATCGTCGTTTATTCCCAATTTTGCAAAACAATCGAACATTGCTGTTTGAATATTCAAAACTGTTTTGCGAAACCATAAATTTTCGTGCCGCACTTTTTTATAATTTCCGTCTGATATAAAAGCAGTTGCAAAAAATTTTCGCCGCGCAAGATAATATGAATAATCAAATTCTTCGGGGTTTTTTGGCGGTGGGTTTGCCGAAAATTTTGTGTTTAAAAATAAAACATCGCCAAGTTGCAAAGTGCTGGAAATGCTATCGGTAGGCACATATACAAAAACATTTTCGCTGGTTGCAATCCAATTTTTTGAACTGTCGCTATACGATTTTATTTGCAGCGTCAATCTTGTAAACCTTGCATCAACATTCGGATTATCAACGACAATGCCGTTAAAAAATGTTTGTTTGTCGAGCAATAAAGTTGTTTGATGTTGGCGATTTTTCATTATGCCTGCGCCCAACAAAAACAAATTACAAAATATAAAAACGCCCCACAACCAGCGATATTTATACGATTTGCCCAATCGCACAAAAAACAACAAAAAGAAAAACAACAGCGGAACAAGTAGAAAATATGAAATATCAACAGTTTGTTTAAAAATTAATTCTTCGGCAATAATTCCGCACAAAAACGGAATAAGCAGCCGCACAAATGGCAACCGACGAATATATTCTATAAAATCTACCGAATAGTTCATAAGCATATTTTTGGTAATGCAAAGTTGTGTGTTTTTGGTGAATAATCAAAATGTAAGCGGAAATATTTTTTATTTTTTTGCTAAGTAACAAAAAATAAATAAACTACAAAGATTGTTTTTCAAAAAAATCAAGCCGTAAGTTTACAACGCTCGGTAGAAATGTTAAATACCACGCCAACATTGCAATCCGTTAGGACTGCAACCAGCAACAAAGGAGGCAAACCTACGGCTTGCCGGACAAATGGAGGTACATTTTTCTACCGAGCGATGCAAACCTAACGGCTTGCGATTTGAGAAAAAAATTTTACAGGTTATTTTTTGTTATAAAATACAGAGTACAGAATACAGAATACGGAATACAGAGTACGGAGTACGGAATACAGAGTACAGAATACGGAATACAGAGTACAGAATACAGAATACAAAATACAGAATACAGAATACAAAATACAGAATACGGAATACAGAGTACGGAATACTAAATACCAACGACTAAATACTTATTCATCTATTTCCCTGAAAAGTTGTTTTTTATAGCTATCGGGCGACAAGCCGTAGCGTTTGTTGAACATACGTTGAAAATTTCGGCGCGAACCGAAACCCGACATAAACGCTATTGTTTCAATAGTATGTTTATTTTCGAGAAACAGATTACGCGCATAGTTCAATCGAAACTCGTTTATATAATCGGTAAATGTCATTCCTGTGTAATGTTTAATTGCGTTATGCAGATATTTTTCATTTGTTCCTATCATTTCGGCTAATTCTCGGCGTGTTATATCTGTATTTGTATGAATATCATTGTTTTTCATAAATTCGCTAAGGCGGCTAAATAAATTTTCTTCTTCGCTGTAAGGAATGGCATCATCATCATTTCTAAAAGCGTTTTGCAGTTTTTTGACGCGTTCGCGTTCTTGTTCCATTTCTTTAACAATAGAGTCCTGTTCGAGTATGCGTTGTACAAGTTTCTTGTTTATTATCTGTTTCTTACGATAGTTATAAACAACAATTATCAATATCGACAAGCATAATACAAAAATAACAACGCTCAATTGGAACAGGCTTTTTTGTTTCATTATGGTTTCATCTTTAAGGGCATTTTTGGTTTCAAACAGTTCCTGCTCGGCTCGCAGTATAATCAGTGCATCGGTTTTTTCTTCGTGCTTAACAACGGTTGCCTGTATCGAATCGACGTATAGATATGCCTGTGTTATGTTATCTGTGGCAGAGTAATAATGAAACAGCAGTATGTATAAATCTTTTTGCAGAAGTAATGATAATTTTGAATTATCCATAGCGTATATATCGTCAATCAAGGCTTTTGCCATTTCGGGCTGGTTTTGGGCAATGTAACATTCGCCCATGGCAATGGTTATTTCTGTATATACGTTTTCCTTTATTGCTTCGGGCAGCC
>JAITPP010000154.1 GCA_031289385.1 Prevotellaceae bacterium
CTTTATAAATGGGGAAATGGTGATTTTACACTTGACGAAGTAGCAATTCCCAATTTTTCTCATAAATTCAACATCGAATATCTCGAAAAACTGTCTTTCAAGCCCGAACCTGAAGAAATTATGGCTTACATATATGCCGTTTTGCACTCGAAAACTTACCGCGAAAAATATATCTAATTTTTGAAAACCGATTTTCCCGCCGTACCAATGACAACAAACAAAAAAACTTTCAAGAAATATGCAGAATTAGGGAAAAAACTTATTGATTTGCATTTGTTGAAAAATTTGCCCGATGATACGAAAATCAGATTTTCGTTAGCAGGCATTGAAAATAATTTTGTAATTGCAAAAATTGAACAATCAGGCGAAAAATTGTTTTTGAATGTTGTTGGAGGCAAAACCATAACAATATCAGGTGTTACAGACGATATTTACAATTTTGAAATCGGCTCGTACCGTCCAATCGAAAAATGGTTAAAATACAGAATAAAAGACAGTGTTTCACTATGTATTTCGGATTTAAATCATTTGAAAAATATGATTGTTTCTATAAAAGAAACAATCAATACGATGCAGGAAATTGAAAATCATGGAGAAACTTACTTACAATAATTGCTTTCGTTAGGCATAGCATCACACTCGCAAATGGCAATATGGTAAGCAACAATATATTATTTTTTGCTATCAATCGCAAAAATTTAATATTTTGAAAAAATAAGCCTAATAAACTTGCATTTTAGTAATAAATTAGTAATTTTGAATGTGAAAATCTTTTATTATTTTAAAAAATGACAACAAAACAATCAACAAATACATTGCTATTAGTGCAACCAACAAATTTCGGATTCAACGCGCAAACAGCGGTAAATAACTCGTTTCAAACAAAAACAGAAAACAGCGATTTGCAAAAACAAGCATTAAAAGAATTTGACAAACTCGCCGAAACCTTAGATGCTGCAAAGGTAAATTTAATAATTGCCAAAGATGAACCGCAATCGCAACTTCCCGATTCTATTTTTCCAAATAATTGGTTTTCAACACATAGCGACGGCAATTTTTGTCTGTATCCAATGTTTGCCGAAAACCGCCGATTAGAGCGAAAAAACAGCATTATTGAGATGCTGAAAAACAGTTTCGAAATAAATAATACCATTGATTTTACTCATTACGAAAATCAAAATAAATTTTTGGAAGGCACGGGCAGCATAGTTTTAGACAGAATAAACCGTATTGCCTACGCATGTTTATCGCCGCGAACAAACGAAGATGTGCTCGACGATTTTTGTGCAAAACTTCAATTCAAAAAATGCTGTTTTCATGCGCTATTCGATGGAAAAGAAATTTATCACACAAACGTTATGCTCGCGATAGCCGACAAATATGCAATCGTTTGTACAAAATCAATTGAAAACAGAAACGAATTAAGAAATATCATAGAAAATCTGTTTGCAACAAATAAAGAAATTATAGAAATAAGCATGGAACAAATGCAACATTTTGCCGGAAATATGCTGCAAATTTCTAACAACAACGGCGAGCAATTTTTAGCAATGTCAAGTCAAGCCTGCAATTCGCTAAATACCGAGCAAATAAAAAAAATAGAACGATACAACAGCATTTTACATTCTGATATTAAGACTATTGAAACCGCAGGCGGCGGAAGTGTTCGCTGCATGTTGGCTGAAATTTTTTTGAAAAAAAAGGAAAATGAAGTAATAATGTGATTAATTTGATTAATTTGCTAATAAAATAATAAATAATAAATTTAAAAGTATGAACGAAAAATTTTATATCGAAAGAGAAGAAAAATACGGAGCGCACAATTATCATCCGCTACCGATAGTTTTGGAAAAAGGCAAAGGGATTTTTTTGTGGGGAATCGACGGAAAACGTTACTACGACTTTCTTTCGGCATATTCGGCGGTAAATCAGGGACACTGTCATCCGCGAATTATTGAGGCAATGAAACAACAAGCAGAAAAACTTACACTAACTTCGCGAGCCTTTTACAACAACGTTTTGGGCGAATACGAAGAATATATCTGCAAATATTTCGGTTACGACAAAGTGTTGCCAATGAACACAGGCGCAGAAGCCGACGAAACCGCTCTGAAACTCGCACGCCGCTGGGGATATATCCACAAAGGAATTGAAGAAAACAAAGCGATAATTATAGCCTGTGATGGAAATTTTCACGGACGAACAATTACAATCGTATCAATGTCCACCGACCCCGATTCGTACAAAAATTACGGACCTTTCACTCCCGGATTTATAAAAATAGAATACAACAATGTTGATGCTTTGGAAAAAACCCTTAATGAAAATGGAAAAAACGTAGCCGCATTTTTGGTTGAACCTATTCAAGGCGAGGCAGGAGTTTATGTTCCCGATGACGGATATTTAAAAAAATGCTACGATTTGTGCAAAAAACACAATGTTTTGTTTATTGCCGACGAAGTGCAGACAGGAATAGGGCGCACAGGCAAAATGCTTGCCTGCTCTCACGAAAATGTTCGTCCCGACATTCTTATTTTGGGAAAAGCCGTGTCGGGCGGCGCAATGCCCGTATCAGCCGTACTTGCCGATGATGAAATTATGCTGACGATAAAACCCGGCGAACACGGCTCTACATTTGGCGGAAACCCGCTCGGATGTAAGATTGCTATTGAAGCATTGCAAATAATAAAAGATGAAAATCTTGTAGAAAATGCAGAAAAAATGGGAATAATTTTCCGTCGCGAACTATGCTCGTTTAAGTCGGATATGATAGAACTTGTGCGCGGCAAAGGGCTTTTGAATGCAGTTGTAATAAAACCCACAAACGGAAAAACAGCGTGGGATGTTTGTCTTACCATGCGCGACGAAGGCATATTGGCAAAACCCACTCACGAACATATTATTCGCTTTGCGCCGCCACTAATAATTAACGAAGATGAATTGATGGATGCAATAGAAAGAATAAAAAAAGCAATAAAAAAAGTTGAACGGCGATAGTCGTAAGATTGTTGATTTGTTTGTTGATTTGAAGTAGAGATTGTTTAAATTTTATTTTTTGATTCTATTAAGCATATTTGTAATGGAGTTCTTGCAATACAAGTTTAG
>JAITPP010000156.1 GCA_031289385.1 Prevotellaceae bacterium
AACAAGCAAAATTTAATTGGCATTGGTTTTTTTCGTAAATTTGATAAAGTATTTTGGGACAGCAAAAACAAAGAGGTAAGATTTTATAAAGATTAAAATATTATGGAACAGCAGGATTATTTAATGAAACAAATTGAAGCCTTTGGGCAGGTTTTGGGCGAATTGGCAGCAAAACTTTTGGGATTAAAAAGTCCAACAAAAACTATCGAAATATGTCAAAAAACATTTAGCGAGGAACTTGACTTGGATTTCAATAAGTTAATCACAATTCCAACAGATGATTTGATTAAATTTCTCAAAAATGAGAAGCGTTTTAGTAATGCAAATTTGAGACAAATTGCTGATATTTTTCATATTCTTGCAGAAGATTTATCTAAATCACAAAAAGCCACTTTTAACGAAAAATCCATAAAAATATATGAATTTATTGATAAGAAAGAAAAAACTTTTTCGTTTATCAAACACCGTTTTAACAGCTAAAATTTTGTTGTCTCCTCAAGGTGCGGGTGCAAATAACCGGCATAAAGCGAGGCTTATAGGTCAAAAATCAGGCTAAAAAGTTCTGTATGTCCGATTATTATTACCTTTGCAGGCATTCAAAGGTTTTGAATGCAAAATCAACTTTTAGTATGAATTAAAAAAGTGCATTTATTGCGGTTCTCCGATAATAAAAAAAATAAAAAAAAAGGCGACAGACAACAATACAAATTGCCATAACAGAATATCAAAAGAAAACCGCAAGCGGTTTATTGATGGGTTTTTAAAGGCATAACTCCCTCTTTAAAATGTCAAAAGGATTACCCTATTAAATGAATAATTCTAAACAACAAAATATTGAAAAATTTTCAGCCTGATTTTTGACCTATAGAACATAACGTCTCAAAAATAGCCTGATTTTTGACCTATACGCCTATTTTTCAATCAAATTTTGCATCCATATTTTTTAGTTTTATCTTTGCCATGTCAAATAAAAACGGAAACAAAAAAAGCATTTTTTTTACTCATTACGTTTTTTAGTCGCAAAGTTATGTGTTTCAATGAATTATAACACATTTTAGCCTACTTTTTGTCCACTTGCCCGCGATTTCGTATTTATAGTACAAAAAAATAAAACCCAAGCAGATTTTTAAAAAAACAGCGGCAAAGTAAATTTTCCCGCTGTTTTTTTTGTTGATTTTTTTTGAATTACAAATGCCGATATTTACCACCGCAGGATTGTAAAGCCTGCGGGACGAGTTTTCTTGCGTTGTTTTTACCGCACAATATAATTGTAAGTCACGCTTTTAGGCTGACTTTTGTAATACGAAACAGCAATTTCTTTTATCGCATTAATTCGTTGTTTTTCCAAACTGACGGTATTATAATATTGTTTCATCCGAAAATCCCATTGCTTTTTCACTTCCGCACTCACTTTGTTTTCAATAGATTTTATCAACGTTTGTTGTTCATTAAAACAATTTGCCGAAGGGTCAATATCTGCCAAAATTTCCAATGCACTATCATAATCTTGTGCTGCCGATTTTGCTTTTGCCTGCTGCAATAATTCTGCACAACACTGGTTTTGATATGCTTTAAAAGTTTCAACCGATTTATTCAAAATTTTATCGTGGCACGCGGAAATTTCTTCGGGAATCGACATCAACACACCCAATGCTTGCTCGTATTGCTGCATTTTTATATAGGTATCCGTTTTTTTTACAATATCATCACAATTTGCCTCGTAATAAGCAATAATTTTCTGCTTGCCTTCGGCTACAAACTCTGCAAATGCTTTGTCAGCAACAGGAATTTGAGAAATAGCGTTGGTAATGGCAATTTCTTTTGTTTTTCCGCTGCCTTTCAACGATTTTGCGACAGAAGAAAATAACATATTATTACTTACCTGCTTGATAAACAGCGACAACTCGGCGGTTACTACCGTAATATTCTGCATTCCACCTTCTACAACATTGGTTTCATAAACGGCAAATTTGGGATAAATTACAAAGGTTTGATTATACCCGGAAGCAGCCAATCCTGCCTTTGTCGTAATTTGTGTGATTTTCGATTCAAGTTTTGACAATTGCGAAACGTTAAGTCCATCAACATTTTCAGGCATAACTATTGACAAGGCAATTTTTCCTACATCATCAACGCTTTGAGCCTGAACGTTGCAATACAATAACATTGCGCCCGCCATCATTATTATCTTATTGATTTTCATAATAATAATTATTTAATGGTTATGTAAATCGTATTGCCTTTAATATCTCGTCCAATCTGCAATCCTAATTTCCGGAAGAATTTGAACATTTCCAATCCGAATTTATTGGGATTGTAATTGTTGCCTGTCGATTGGTCTTTGAGCGGAATACGCACGTCGTCAAAAATCATACGCACATCGGTTGTTCCCTGAATGTGATAATTGTTTTTGAAAGCGTTTTCTTCCATCCAAATTTCGATTTGGTCGGATAATGGCAAACCGTCATCGCCAAATTCCGACGACATTTTGTGTCCAGAATCGGCAGCAAAACTAATATCTACGATAATGGACTTGCCGTTATTGACAATATCCGTAAATTTCGCCTGCATCACGTTCAGAAAATCATCTACACAACTTTCTACTGCTTTTGACGCTAATTTGTTGAAATCGTCCGTATAAAAACGTCCGCTTTCGCCGACTTTATTTGATAACGAATTACCTGTTGAAATCTCATAAGCCGTCAAAATCAGTTTTACGGAATTGCCCGATTGCCCTCTTTCTGCAATCACTTCGGCTTGCACATAGACATCTGCACCCGACATTTCAATGATTTGCGTTTTAATATCGGTTTGATTTTCGGACGTAAAAATATTGTTGTCCTTAGCCGCTTTTAGTTTTGCCACAAAATCAACGGTTGTGAAACCGCGACTGTCAAAACCTTCTTTGATTTTTGCAATGGCAATACGTTTGTTTTCGTCCTGTTCCAAAATGGTGCGTAAATCTTCGCCCTCTTTGGTGTAAGGAATTACCATAATTTTAGGTTGAACCGTAACTACCTGCCCGCCGCTGTTGGTAGCAGCATTTTGTCCGAAAACGGAACTTGTTGTTAGCAATAATAATATTGCTAATGATTGAATTTTATACATT
>JAITPP010000329.1 GCA_031289385.1 Prevotellaceae bacterium
AATCTATTCTTCTGCCTAAAATAGATATTCTAAAAAGATATAAAGAAGATTCTCATTTTGATCTCAGTTTTTGGATATGGATTGAAACAGATGATGCAGGTATTGGTCTTGATTTGTTAGAAGATGAAATTTCTTTTTTGAATAGCATTGCAAATAGAATTCACTTTTCAATGATAAGCGATAGTAATCTCTCAATAGAAAACAAAATAAAAAATATATCAGAAATATGAATTTCAATTCCCAGTTTATTTTCGTGGAAGATTGGTTTGTTCTATTACCTACAAAATTAATAGTAACCGAGTGTGCTTCAGTTCTTAAGAAATTAGATACGGAAATTAATAATCGTGTAGAACAAGGAGTTTTTAATCCTAATACATGGATATGGGGGGTAAGTCCATTTTAAAATGACATTAATTATAAAAATATAGTTTATGAAAATATTGGATTATTTTTTCTCTAAAATGTACAAGTTTTTTGGTCAAGAACATTTTATATCTAGTGATGGTAGAGCTTGCATACTGATGTCAATTATTATGTTATCGTTAGTGGATGCTATACTATGTACAATAGGAATATTTTATGATAATGTTATATCTGCATTGATAATACAATATAAATTTGCTACCATTACTCCGGGTATAATATTTTGTGTATTAGTATCTATTCGTTATTCTTCGATAGGTATTGACGACATAAAAAAGATGCACGATGTAATAGATAAAAAAAAACGTATAATTTTAGATGTGTTTTTTTATGTCATGCTCATTATAATACCTGTTTGGTTTTTTATATCATTTAGAGTGTATCTGCTTGGAAGAATATAGAAAAATTGAATTAAAGTAATAAATACCCCCGTTCGGTGTAGTTTCCAAACTACGTCGAGATAAGTGAGAAAAAAATGAAACAATTTGTAAGCATATTAGTACAAATGGTAGAAAAAAAATATTTAGGCGGAGTGAGCCGCATAAGTTATAAATACGATTTTACAGGCAATGCGCTGGTACAGCACGAAAGCCATGCAACAAGCAAAACGGCGTCCGCTCGCGCGGGCTTTTCATCTCACCAAATCTTCACAATTAACTTCTCAATTTCCCTAACTTCTCTAACTTCATTTAACTTCTTAACTTCTTTGTTCTTGATTTTATGCTGCATCATTTATACTCCACCAGCGACAGCACATTATCATTTCCAAGTAAATTTGTGCCGTCGAGATAACTCAATTCTATAAAAAATACATATCCTACAAGTATTCCGCCAAAGCGTTCTACAAGTCGGGCGATTGCTTTTGCCGTGCCGCCTGTTGCCAACACATCATCAACAATTATTACACGCTGTCCTTTTTTTACGGCGTCGGTGTGAATTTGAATCATGTCTTTTCCGTATTCTTTTCCGTATGGCTCTTCAATTACGGGGCGCGGAAGTTTTCCGGGTTTGCGTGCGGGAACAAATCCAATTCCTAAACGGTCGGCAACCACAGGTCCAAAAAGAAATCCGCGCGATTCGGGCGATATTATTAAATCGGCTTCGCCAAGGCATTTTGAAAAATCAACCAAAGCGGTATTTACTTTGTTGAATAATTCGGGCGATTGCAGAATTGGCGTTATATCCTTAAATGCAATTCCCGGATCGGGATAATCCTGTATTTCGGCAATCGCTGATTTAATAGTTTCGCCTTGTTTTTTCAGTTTTTCGATAATTTGATTTGTGTTCATTTTATTTTTTTTAAGTATTAATATTTCGATATAAAATTTAAATTATTTTAGCCCGAACGATTGATGCAATTCGGGAATTACAACATCGTAAAATCCTTTTTTCAGTAATCTGTTTTTGAAATCATGTTGCACATCGGGCTCGCCGTGAACTATAAATACTTGTTTCACCAAATCGTAATTTTGGCAGGCAAGATATTGCGATAAATCGGCAAAATCGGCATGAGCGCTCATCGAATTTATTTCTTCGATATCGGCTTTTACTTTAAATTTTTCGCCGAAAATACCTATTTCGTCAGGATGTTGTTTCAGCCGCGCACCAAGCGAATTGGGCTCGCAATAACCAACCATCAAAATCGTATTGCGTTTTTCGCCAATGCTGTTTGCAATATGATGTTTCACACGTCCTGCTTCTGCCATTCCCGATGCCGAAATTATAACGCAAGGCTCTTTTTTTACATTCAGTTTTTTTGAATTTTCAACGTCTTTTATGTAATGCAGCCCTTTGAAATCGAAAACATCATTATCAATTAAAAATAATTTCTGAACGTTTTTATTAAAATATTTTGCGTGTTTTTTCACAACTTCTGTTGCTTCAATCGACAAGGGACTATCAACAAAATATTCTATATTAGGCAATTCGCTGCGAAGTTCAAGTTCGTTGAGGGCAAATAAAAGCTCCTGCGTTCTGCCCACGCTGAATGCGGGAATTATAAGTTTTCCGTGTTTTTCGATACATGTTTTTTCGATATGTTTTTTCAGCACATCCGAATATGAATCTACATCATCGTGCAGTTTGTTGCCGTAAGTCGATTCTATAATTATGTAGTCGGCTTGCGGAAATCGTTGCG
>JAITPP010000064.1 GCA_031289385.1 Prevotellaceae bacterium
AATATAGATTCGTGTCCGAGCATTTGCTGTACGGCTCTAAGGTCTGCGCCGTTTTCGATGAGATGAGTTGCAAATGAATGTCGAATTGTGTGCGGACTTATATTTTTTTCGACTCCTGCTTTTTTCGTGTATTTTTTTATCATATTAAAAATCGCCACGCGCGTAAGTTTATTTCCGCTGCGATTGAGAAAAACAATATCTTCCGATTTTTTACCTATAAACATTAAATTTCGTTGTTCGATGTAAAAATTGAGCGATTTAATTGCTTTTTCGCCTATAGGCACAAGGCGTTCTTTATTGCCTTTTCCTACAATTCGTATAAATTCGTCGGTAAAATGCAAATTTGTTATTCGCAAATCAATAAGTTCTGAAACGCGCAATCCGCAACTGTAAAGTGTTTCGATAATCGCAGCATTTCTATGCCCCAAAGGCTCGCTTAAATCAATGCTCAAAATAATTCTGTCGATTTCGTCGATAGTTAAAATAACGGGCAGTTTTCTGCCTGTCTTAGGCGTTTCGATAAGTTCGGTAGGATTGGATTGCAGTTCGTTTTCCAATTCAAGAAACGAAAAAAAACTTCTTATGCCGCTCAATATACGCTGTTGCGTTCGCTTGTCGAAATTGTTATCGTACAATTCGGCAAGAAATTCCTGAATATGACTTTCAGTAATATCCTCAATATTTAAGTTGTTTCTTTTTTCTGCAAACTTTTTAAGTTTTTGCACATCATGCAAATAAGCATAAATAGTGTTTGCCGAAAGTGATAATTCCAACTGTAAATATTTTTTAAAATCTTTTATTGCAACTTTCCACTTCATAACCTTTTATGGTTAAATTTACAAAATACATTCATAAATAATTTAAATTTAGTAGAAATATTTTTTATGTGTTTTACCACAAAATTCACAAAGATTTTCACAAAGGGCGCAAAGATTTTTATATAATAAATCTTCATAATTAACTTATTTAATTTCTATAACTTCGTAATTCCTTTTATCAGCCTAATTTTCATCTAAATTTAAACAGATTTTCAGTATTTAATTTCCGCAAATGTAAAAATATTATTTTAATATAAATCATTTTATATTTTTATTTTGAAATTTTATTACCTTTGTTTTCTAAATGATAATTAAATTTATGGAAGACAAAATAATAATCGACTTTGAAAATGTAGATATCGCACACGACGGCAATCTTGTTTTAGATAACGTTAATTTTAAAATAAATTCCGGTGAATTTGTATATATAATAGGACGTGTAGGTAGCGGAAAAACAAGTTTGATACGTGCAATAAACGCCGAAATTCCTATCGAAAAAGCAACATCTGCAAATGCCTTAGGTTTTGATTTAACAACTTTGAAATCAAAACGTGTTCCTACGCTAAGACGCAAACTTGGCGTGGTTTTTCAGGATTTTAAATTGCTTACCGACAGAAATGTTTTTGAAAATCTTGCTTTTGTTTTGCGTGCAACCGATTGGAAAGAAAAGAAAAAAATTGAAGCGCGAATAAATGAAGTTCTCGACAGTGTGGAATTGAAAAAGAAACTGCACAAAATGCCTCACCAACTTTCGGGCGGCGAACAGCAGCGTGTTGCCATAGCCCGCGCTCTGCTTAACAATCCTACGCTTTTGCTTGCCGACGAGCCAACAGGAAATCTCGACCCCGAAACGTCAGACAAAATTATGGAAATACTGTTTGAGCTCAACAGTAAACTTGGAATTACTATAATAATGGCTACACATAATCACACTTTGCTGAAAAAATATCCGGCGCAAACATATAAATGCGACAAAGGAAATATTACAAAACTCGATACTGCCGAAGAAATTGATTTTGAATATTTTGGATAATATATTAACAAATAATTTCACTTACAAAACCCAAAAAAATATGATAGATTTTAAAAATACACAAATCGCTTTCGAAGCAAAAACCAATACCGATTTACAACGCGCTAAATTTCTTTTTAATTCAATAAAACATCCATGGATTGTGAAACTCGGAAAATGTTTTGTATATGTTACCACAAAACTGAGACTTCCTGTTGCATGGGTGCTGAAACCTACTATTTACAAGCAATTTGTTGGCGGCGAAACATTAAAAAAATGTACGCCTTTAGCAAATCAACTTGCAAAATATAATTTAAAATGTATTTTTGATTATTCGGCAGAAGGCGGCGAAAATGCAGATGATATTCAACAAACTTTCGACGAATTTATAAGTTCTATTGATTACGCAAAAGGTAACGACAACGTAGCCTACGCCGTTTTTAAACCAACAGCATTGACAACAGATGCACTTTTGGAAAAAGCATCGGCAAAAGCAGAACTTACCGACGATGAAAAAAAAGAATTTGAAGAATTTAAAAACAGATTTGAAAAATTATGCCAACGAGCCAGCGACAACGATGTGCGCATTTTGGTTGATGCCGAAGATTATTGTTTTCAAGATGCAATAGATGAATTTACAGATGAAATGATGCGCAAATTCAACAAAAAACGCGCAATAGTTTTTACAACATTTCAAATGTACCGACACGACCGTATGCCTTATTTAGACAGGCTTTACAACGATGCCGTAAAAAACGATTATACGGTTGGAATGAAATTTGTTCGCGGTGCATACATGGAAAAAGAACGCGAACGAGCAAAACAATTCGGATACACCGACCCTATTTGCCCGACAAAACAGGCAACCGACGAAAATTATAACAACGGCTTGCGTTATGTGATAGAACACATCGAAAAATTTGAAGTTTTTGCAGGCACACACAACGAAGAAAGCAATCGCGTTTTGGCAGATTTAATCGACACGCACAATTTGGCGCACGACGACAAACGCATATTTTTCTCGCAACTGTACGGCATGAGCGATAATCTTTCGTACAATCTTGCCCACGAAGGATACAACGTAGCAAAATATATTCCATACGCGCCTGTAAAAAAAGTTTTGCCCTACCTCATTCGCCGCGCCGAAGAAAACACAGCAATAGCAGGACAAACCACACGCGAACTTGAATTGATAAAAACAGAAATACGGCGGCGGAAGAGAGATAAAAAATAAATTTTAAAA
>JAITPP010000118.1 GCA_031289385.1 Prevotellaceae bacterium
GTTGGTATTTAGTCGTTGGTAATTAGTCGTTGGTATTTAGTCGTTAGTATTTAGTCGTTGGTATTTAGTCGTTAGTATTTAGTCGTTGGTAATTAGTCGTTGGTATTTAGTCGTTAGTAATTCGTAATTCGTAATTTTTAATTCGTAATTGATTTTTTATCTGCGTGCCAATTTCTTTATAAACTTTATGAACTTGAAGAACTTTATAAACTTGAAAAACTTTATAAACTTGAAGAACTTGACAAACTTTATTCATAATTCAAAAAAATCATGTAAATTTGCAGCAAAATAAAAAAAGAATAACTGAAAATGAAAAAGAAAGATTTATTAAAAGAAACTGTCAAACACATAGATATAAAATCGTTTGACGCAACCAAAATTGTAGATGCAATGCGCGATATGTCGTTCACATCACGCGATACGGCAAAAGCCGCCGATATTTTTCAGATGATGATAAAAGAAAAAGATTGCACCAATATGCTCACAATTGCAGGCAGCACAAGCGCAGGAGGTTGCATGCAGGTTTATGTTGATTTGATAAAAAACAATATGATTGACTGCGTTGTTTCTACCGGAGCATCAATTATTGACATGGACTTTTTTGAAGCGCTTGGTTTTAAGCACTATAAAGGCACACCGTTTATCGACGATAACTTTTTGCGCGGCAATTATGTTGATAGAATTTACGATACATATATCGACGAAATTGAATTGCAAAAATGCGATGCTGCAATAAAAAAAATAGCCGACAAACTCGAATCGCGCCCATATTCTTCGCGCGAATTTATTTGGGAAATTGGCAAATGGCTTACAAAAAATGCAAAAAAAACAGACTCGCTTATTCAGGCATGTTACGAAAACAATGTTCCGATTTTTGTTCCTGCATTTTCCGATTGCAGTGCAGGTTTCGGATTGGTTATGCATCAGGCAGAACGCATAAAAAATAAAAAAGCATACGTTACTATTGATTCTGTTGCCGATTTTCGCGAACTTACAGAAATAAAAATGCGCTCGAAAACCAGTGGACTGCTTATGATTGGCGGCGGCGTTCCCAAAAATTTTGCACAAGACACCGTAGTCTGCGCCGAATGTTTGGGCAAAGATGTTCCGATGCATCAATATGCAATTCAAATAACAGTGGCAGATGTACGCGACGGAGCATGTTCAAGTTCAACGCTTAAAGAAGCCTCGTCGTGGGGAAAAGTTGATACTACATTTGAACAAATGGTTTATGCCGAAGCAACAACAGTGCTGCCGTTGATAGCAAATTACGCCTATAAAAAAGGCGATTGGAAAAAACGAAAAGCCCGCAATTGGGCTAAAATATTTTGATAAAGCAGCGCCAAGCTGTTGTTTTTAATACATTTTACGAAGGAGTTGTCGTCTCATGCAACTCCTTAATTTTATAAGTAAATTAATGTGATTAATGTGCTAATATGATAATGTGTTAATGTGTTAATGAAAAATATGCAACCAATTTGATTTTTATTTGCTTGTGCATAATAAAATACGTGAATGTTTCATATTGTACAATTCAATATATACTGCGCTCGGGTTGATTTTGCGCATAAATTTAATATCCCACAAAGGCCCTAAGTTCACAAGAAATTTGTATAAAAATATTTAAAATCTTTTGAACTTTGCGGTAAAAAATCAATTACAAATTACAAAACTTACATAATAAAAAAACCTTTGCGAACATTGCGATTAGAAACAATTAAAAACACAAAAAACTCTTTATAAACTTTTTAACTTGACAAACTTTCTAACTTCTTAAAAAAATAAAAAATTGAGAACGAAAAATATCCATTCTCAATTTATTTTATCGCAAAATCAATCTGATATTTATTGGTTGATTTCGGCTAAAATTTCTTCGATAACAGGTTGGCAACCTCCGCAGCCTGTTCCTGCCTCGGTGGCTTTTCCTACTTCCTCTACTGTTTTAAGATTCAGCTCTTTTATTGCTTTAATAATTTCACCGCGCGTAACGTCCATGCAGTGACAAATTGTTTCGTTATTATCCATAATAAAAATTCTTTAAAATTTAATTTTACGATGCAAAGTTACTAAAAATTTTTAATCATTCGCATTTAAGTTTATAGATTGTATTTATCCCGTCATTTGACATAAATATTGTGTTGACTGCAACCAGCGCATTTTGTTAAAATATTTTTGCAAAATTTAATATATTTTATAAATTCACAGTTGTAAAATGTAAATCTATTATTTTATAAAAAACAACCTACACACTTCTTGTAATGGCATAAAACACAGGCTCTCTAAATATTTCGATAACAAAAAATATTTTTTTTTGTTGAAAATAGCAAAATACCAATTTTGTGGTTTAACTAAATTTAACTCTTAATGTTTATTAAGTTTAAAATAATTTCTTAAATTTGCGATTGAAAAATGTAAAAAATAATAGCCATGAAAAACTCTTTACATATTGCCCGTAATGGCATAAAATGCAGGCTCTCGTTGTAAAACGAGAGCAAAAATAATCTTCGCATTATAAATAAATCACTTTATTTTTAACAATTAAATATTATAAATTATGAAAAAAATAGTTTTTATCTTAATGATTTTGTTTTCTTTTGCGTTAAATGCACAAGAGAAAACAATAATTTGGGATTATCCCGTTAAGCCCGGCTCTGAACAATGGGCGACTTTTACGACAGGGCAACAAATGTTTGAAGCATGTCAAATTCCACAAAATATATTAAATGTGATAAGTACAAAACAATTAGCGGATATATGTTTGAATTATCCCTTATTTTTTGAATATATAGCATTTAATAATGAGCGAGAAGGAATACGTCTAATGATTAAAAATTTTAATGGATTAAATGAATTAAGTAAAAGAGAAAACGGCGTTCAAGAACTTATAAAAACCTACAAAGATTTTCCTATTCTTTCTCAAATTCAAGATGTTTCTTCTATAGATTACGATACGCCTTATAAACTTCCATTTTTAGAATTATTATTATCTGATGATTTGTTTTTACATAAATTGTCTAATAATGAATTAGTTGAATTTAAAAAAGATGTTTTAAATAGATATGAAAACAAATTGAAGAATATGAATGTTTATAGTGTACATAATATTAAGAAAACAATATTGTTGGGAGCGATTATTTTAGATAAAGTTGATGACGCTATAAGTTCTCAACAACATGATATCATAAAAAATTATATTGAAAATTATAATACAGCAGATTCAAATTTATTAACTGAAATATCAAAAATTATATCACAATTATGAAAACAATAAAACATATTATTTTTATTATCATTGGTTTTTCGTTAATTTCTTGCGAAAAAAATGATATTACGACGGAATCAGAATTTAAATACGAACATCTGATTACTGCAAAATTGGAATGTATGAATATGCCGCGTCCGTCGGATTCATATAATTACCCTGTTTATCCGGGTATGCCTGAATGGGCTGAATTTGAAACCGTAGAAGAGATGGTTGAGGCTTGCCAAATACCTGAAAATACGCTAAAAAAAATGTCAACACAAGCAGTAATTCAAGCAATATGGGAGTACCCTTTTGCGTTTGATGTGTTACAGAGATACCAATATCAGTTTGATTTTAGAATGTTTTTAGAAAATAATGCTTATAATGAACTTACAAAACGAACCGATGCAGGCATGGCTCTTCTTGAACGATTAACTTGTATTAATCCGTTAATGCCAAGAGCAGAAGGAGAACC
>JAITPP010000218.1 GCA_031289385.1 Prevotellaceae bacterium
GCAATCGGAAAAATCGAAAAAATAGCAAAACAACTTGAAATAATATAACGTAAAATCGTATGAAAACAAAATTATTCGCGTTATTGGTGTTGTTGTTTTCTTGCGCTCACGAAAAACAAAATGTAATAAACGGCAAAATAGACGGGTTGGAAATTGGCGATAAAATTTTTCTCTGTCGTATAGAAGATATGTCATTTGAAGTTATTGATTCTGCCATTGTAAGTAAAGTTGGAGAATTTACACTTAAAACAAAAATAACAGGAGAGATTACTTATTTGTTTTATAATAAGAATAATAAAATTTTCAATCCCAACATCACTGCCGGAATACCACCTGAAATATTTTTGGAAGATTACGCAAATATAGATGTAGTTGGTGATACAAAAAATTGGATACTTTTAAAAATAACAGGAGGATTGTATGATTATCCCGATATGCAGGAAATAAACCATCTTGTAGATAGTTCAAACTATCTTATAAATCAATCCATTCTGCTTTATGAAGAATTTGAACTAACACAAGATACAACTTTACTAAATAAAGCAACGCTTATGGCAGAAGATGCAAGTGATTTGCGATTTGGTGACAGTAAATTATATGATTTAAGTAAAAAGTTTATCGAAAAACATCCAGATATGGCTTACTCAAAATATTTATCTTATTCATATAATGAAAACGATACTGACGAATCTAATATTGATATTGTTGCTCCCGATTTTACTCTTAAAGCATTAGATGGACAAGAAATTACATTATCAAAATTCAAAGGAAAATATGTTTTAATTGATTTTTGGGGTTCGTGGTGTCCACCTTGCCGAGAATCAAGCCCAAAATTAGTTGAATTGAATGATATATTGAAAAAAAACAATATAAATGTTGAATTTATAAGTATAGCCATTAATGATAAAGATGATGAAATTTGGAAAAAAGCAATTGAAGAAGATAAACTCACGTGGATACAATTGAACGACTCGCATTCTGAAAAAGGAAAAACAATTGCTAAACAATATAATGTATATGGCGTACCAAATTGTTTTTTAATATCGCCCGAAGGAAAAATATTATACAACGAACATCCGCTAAATATTATTCCAAAAGTGAAAGAAATATTTGAAATTACGGAATAATAATAAATAATAAATCGTCAATTATGGACGGCGGACAATTAACAATAAAAAAAGTATCAGGAAAACGAGAATTAAAAAAATTCATCCTTTTTCCTTTTAAACTGTACAAAAACAACAAATTTTGGATTCCTCCGTTAATTTCCGACGAAATTAAAACACTTACAAATGCCAATCCCGCTCTCGAATTTTGCGATTTGGAAATGTGGCTCGCATACAAAAACAACAAAATTGTTGGGCGCATTGCAGGAATTATAAACAATCGTGCAAACCAAACTTGGAACAAAAAAGATGTACGCTTTGGCTGGCTTGATTTTATTGACGATACAGATGTTTCGCGTTTGCTTTTCGACACGCTTGCCGACTGGGCAAAAAACAAAGGAATGACAAGCATTTGCGGACCTCTCGGCTTTACCGATATGGATTACGAAGGAACGCTGATTGAAGGTTTCGACGAACTTTCTACAATGGCAACAATTTATAATTATCCGTACTACGCTAATCATTTGCAATTATTAGACTTTGAAAAAGATGTCGATTGGATTGAATACAAAATATTTATCCCGAAATCTATCCCCGAAAAACATAAACGTATAAGTCAAATAGTACAACAAAAATTTGATTTGAAAATTAAAAAATACACCAACTCTAAAAAACTTGTTGCAGACTACGGACAAGCAATTTTCAACCTTGTAAACGAAGCCTACGCACCACTTTACGGTTATGTTCCACTCACACAAAAGCAAATTGATTACTATATAAAATCGTATTTGCCAATGATAAATCTGAAAATGGTAACACTAATCACCAACAACGTCGGAACGCTTTTGGGCGTTGGCATTTCGATACCATCGCTGGCTTTGGCTTTGCAAAAATCAAAAGGACGGATATTTCCGTTCGGATGGTATCATTTGCTGAAAGCATTAGGTTGCAAAAACAACAAAGTTCTTGATTTACTAATAGTTGCCATAAAACCCGAATATCAAAACAAAGGCGTAAACGCATTGCTTTTCTTCGATTTAATTCCTGTTTATCAACAACTTGGATTTGAATATGCCGAAAGCAATCCCGAATTGGAAATAAACGAAAAAGTGAAAAGCCAATGGGAATACTTTGAAACCCAACAACACAAACGCCGCCGCGCATTTACTAAAAAAATCTAATAAAGTTTGTCCAGTTCATAAAGTTCATAAAGTTTTTAAAGTTATAAAGTTTGTCAAGTTTTTTTACATCAATAAATCTTCACAATTAACTTCTATAACTTCCTTTAACTTCTTAACTTCCGACCAAATACCAAATACTTATCTACAATTTATTATTTTTTGTATTTATCTATAAATTCTTTAAGGGCAGTCCAATAATCCGAAATTTTATCAATTCCTTCGAGAGAAAAAAAGCAAATTCCTTTTGAGCCTCCTTTTGTTGCAAAACCAACCATTTCTTCAATTCTGTCGGCAGGAACATGTCCCACAAACAAGCCCGAACATAAATATCCCTTGCATTTATTTGCAGCCATTTCTTCTACGCCTTCGCGCGTTGCTGTTTCAATCCAAGAGTCTTCGGCATTATAAAATTTGTGGTATATCATTGGAAAAATCACGTCCAATTCCGTAAAGTTAGCCCAATCCTGACGTACAAGTTTTCGCGATTCTGCGGGCGAGGCAAAAACTGCCGCCGTTGCAATTTTTCCATGACGATGAATTTCGTCGGCAAGAGCATTTGTTATATGTGATATTGCATCCCAGCGATATTGCATCCATTCGGCGTTTTCGGTAGGGTTGTCAAGTTCCAGCGGATCAATTCCGCTTTGCGCTTTAAAATTTGTTCGACAAACATCACAATAACAATGATCCCACTGTGGATAAACCCTGTCCTGTACCACTCCGCGCGATTCGTGCAATCCATAAGGCAATATTGCATCGGGATAACGAATAAAATCAAGATGAACGCCTGCAATACCGTCAATTTGCGCTAATTCTGCAACTCTGTTTTTCAGATATTCCAACACTTCGGGACGCGACGGGCAAAGCCAGCGATAATGTTCGCGATTGTAAAGTTTTATGTCTAAACATGAGTTGCCTTCTGCGTTTATCTGATACCAATCGGGGTGGGCAGCACGCAGATTTTTTTCGCATCTGTTTGTTGTCCATATCCACGCATGAAGTTCGATATTATATTTTTTTGAATATGGCAATGCCGTTTTTATCATTTTTATAGCCTCATAATCAACAAAGTCTGTTGTATTAGCAGAATCAACTTTGGGATAACCGCCGTGAACTTGCAAAATTATAGCATCAACGCCTGTTTCTTTTGCTTTGCTGAAATAATGTTCCCATTGTTCAGATTCAGACAATATTGTGTCTGTTAAATGTTTTGTGCTTAATGTAGGTCCTGCATACCAAGCCCATACTTTTGTTTTTTCGTCGGTTTGCTTTTCTTTACACGAATTAAAGATAACAGAAAGAATTATCAATACCCCAAGATATTTTATAAACGATTTCATAATATATAATTTAATTGTTTTTATACTGAATTGCTCGACTATCAAATCGAGCAATTCAGTAATTTAATTTTTCACAAAAATAATCATTTTTTTGTATTAATCAACATCCCACCAAACATTATTTTGTATGCTGTTTGAACCCATGCGTGAAATTGCGGCATTAAGATTTTCGGCGTTTGACGTTTGTTCTGTTGAAGGATAATATCCTCTTTTTATATAAGCATTCGGCGTATTATTTGATTGGTCTGTCGGATTCATTGTAAATACGCTTGAACTTACGTGAGCAAACGGCATTAATGTTGGTTTATGAAACAAACGATGATCAGCCCAAGCTTCAAATGAGCCTTCAACAAAATGCGAAATCCATTTTTGGGTAAGTATTTTATCCAATGCTGTATTTGTTGTTCCTGCCGTGTGATTGTATTTTACCGTTGTTCCGTAGTAATTAGCATCTTCGGAAACGAGATAATCAGCAATTTTGCTTGCGGGGATACCAAATTTTTGCATATTGGCTGTTATTCCCGTTTCGTAAAATGTTTGCGCGTTGCCGCTTGTTAAAACGCCTGTTTCTATTGCCAAAGCCTGTAAAAAGCAAACTTCGCTGTATTCCAATACAGGAACGCCTCTGTCGGGAGTTCTGTAAAACCATTCTCCGATTTTTGAATAATCATTAACAAATTGTCCTGTAATCATTGCTGCGCCTACGCCCGACGAAACATTACCCGGGTCTGTTCCTCCCCAATTTTTATCTAATGCTGGCGTTGTAACAGTTTCTATTGTTCCCGAAGGCTCAAAATGAATTGGCGCACGCGGATCAACTTTTACAGGATGAAATGCTGCATTTATAATATTATTTGTGATATTTGCATTGGCGGCTTGGTCAGCTGTTGTAGGCCAATCTTGTCCGCCAAGATTCTCAACTATGCGATAATATGCTGTTGTCATGTGAATTACACCTGAATTTCGATGATAATAAATAGGATTTTGCGAAGATGTTTCTGCTGATGCATCACCCATTGTAATCAGAGCGTTATCATCTGTTGATGTCATTATTCCTGCCGAAATTGCTGCTGCCGCTTCGGTTTTTGCTTTTGCCAAATCAACTTTTGATATGCGCACAGCCATACGTAAGCGTAGCGAATTTGCTAATTTTTTCCATTTTTCGACATTGCCGCTATACACTAAATCGTATTTTCCGAGATTATCTGCGGTTGCATCAAGTTTTGACTGAGCATCTGCAAGTTCTTCAAACATGGTATAATATATGGTTCTTTGTTCGTCGTAAACAGGGTTTGTTGCTTCTGCATTTGCGGCTTCGGTATAGGGAACATCGCCTAAATAATCGGTAAGACGAAGCATCATCCAGCATCGCCATATTTTAGACATATTTACAACGTTTACATGAAGAGGGTCGTTTTCGTATCCTCGAATAATAGAATTAAGATTAGACAAAGCGGTATATGATAAATCCCAAATACCTTGTATATAACGTGCATCCATGCTGTAATCAGATGAAGATAGAGGGTCGTTTGCAGCGTATTCGCAGAAATGCGAGGCTGTCAATTGGTCGCTTACTTGCCATTGATTAGCATATAAATGCGAACGGCTTACCGAGTAAAGAAACTGAAATTTAGGGTCAGCCGAGCCCGGTAATGCTCCATTTGGATTTGTATTCAGTGTTACAAAACTATCGGTACAACTTGTTATAAACAAAATTAATCCGAAAATTACCAAAATTGATTTAAATATATTTTTCATTTTTATTATCCTTTTTTAATTAAAATACTATGTTCAAATTGAATCCTAATGTACGTGTTGATGGCAATGCAGCCGTTTCAACGCCTTGTGCATTTCCTGTGGAATATGTAGACTCAGGGTCAAATCCCGGAAGAGAATTGTAAATAAAGAACAAATTATTTCCAACAATACTTAATTTCATGCTGCTGATAGGCGTTTTGTTAAACCATTCTTTTGGGAATGTATAACTTAAACGAACTTCGCGAACGCGAATATTTGTTGCATCATAAACATAATTTCCAATATTTCCGTAAAATTGTCCCCAATATGCCGTAGGGTCTAATTCAACTGTATTTGGCAAACCTGTATTTGCGTTTACACCTTGCGAAATAAGACCTTTACCTGTTGAGTAATATTCTGCACGTCCGACAGCCGTTTCTTTTGTTTGTCCGTTAGATTCCAATCTCATCATTGATTGCAGATAAATATCGCCTCCTTTGCGAATATCAAGCAAAAAGCTAAATGCAAAGTTTTTGTACGAAAGTTCCGATGATATTCCTGCCGTCCAGTCGGGATTCATATTTCCTGTTGCGCGTAATGTTCCGTCAACAATAAATTTTCCATCGTTGCCGACAAGTCTGTTGCCTTCGGCATCGTATTTGAAGTCGTTTGTATAAAGTTGTCCGTAGGGTTCGCCTACTTTTGCAACAACCTGAATGTTTTGTCCCATTGGTTGTCCGAGTATATAACTTGTAATACCTTCTGTTAATTCAACAACTTTTGATTGGTTTTTTGCAAAATTTACGCCTAAATCCCATTTCAAATTTTTCGATTTAATCGGTGTTCCTGTCAGTTGTATTTCCCATCCGTTGTTGTCAATACGTCCTGCATTAATCCATTTCCCTGAATATCCTGTTGTGATGGATGTTGGAATTGCTATAATTTGATTGATAGATTTTGCTGTATAATAAGTTATATCAAATCCTAAACGGCTATTGAAAAATCGTGCCTCAACACCAAATTCCCACGATTTGGTTAATCCTGGTTTTAGATGGGCATTTGCTTTTATAAGGTCAAGATATGTTCCCATATTGCCACCTGTCATATTTGGAAGCTGTCCGAGTACATTTACCAAATTATACGGATCGGTATCGCTGCCTGCTTCGGCGTAAGATGCACGCAATTTTGCATATTGCAACCAGCTTGGAACATTTATATCTAATTTTTTAAACATATCCGTTGCAACCCAACTTAATGATGCCGATGGATAAAAATACGACCACGCATCCGATGGCAAAGTTGATGACCAGTCGTTACGTGACGTTACATCCAAAAACAAATAATTATCGTAACCA
>JAITPP010000259.1 GCA_031289385.1 Prevotellaceae bacterium
TCCAAAGCGTTGGTGTGCAACGATTGTGTGTGTCCAAGAGCTGCGCCCATTGCTTCGATACAAGTGCGTGCAACATTATTAAACGGATCTTGCTCGGTAAGTGACCAGCCTGATGTTTGGCAGTGCGTACGCAGTGATAATGATTTTGGATTTTTCGGATTAAATTGATTTACAATTTTTGCCCAAATCATACGGGCTGCACGCATTTTTGCAATTTCCATAAAATGGTTCATGCCTATAGCCCAGAAAAACGATAAACGCGGTGCAAATTCATCAACCGTCATTCCTGCTTTTATTCCTGTGCGAAGATATTCCAAACCGTCGGCAAGCGTGTATGCCATTTCGATATCGCAGGTTGCGCCTGCTTCTTGCATGTGATATCCTGATATTGATATTGAATTAAATTTAGGCATTTTTTTTGCCGTGTAAGCAAAAATATCGCCAATAATTCGCATCGAAAATTCGGGAGGATATATATATGTGTTGCGCACCATAAATTCTTTCAAAATATCGTTTTGAATTGTTCCGTTTAACTGTTCGAGCGTGCATCCTTGTTCTAATCCTGCAACAATGTAAAAAGCAAGAATAGGAAGTACCGCGCCGTTCATTGTCATCGAAACCGACATTTGTTCCAGCGGAATTTGGCTGAAAAGAATTTTCATATCTTCAACGCTGCAAATAGAAACGCCTGCTTTGCCAACATCTCCCACAACACGTGGATGATCGGCATCGTATCCGCGATGGGTAGCCAAGTCGAACGCAACCGACAATCCTTTTTGCCCTGCTGCAAGATTACGGCGATAGAATGCGTTGGATTCTTCGGCGGTAGAAAATCCTGCATACTGACGAATTGTCCAAGGACGCGAAACATACATGCTGCTGTAAGGTCCTCTAAGGAAAGGAGGAATACCGGCTGCATAATTCAAATGTTCCATATTTTTCAAATCGTCGATAGTATAAACATCTTTTACGGCGATTTTTTCGGGAGTTAAAAACGGTTGTTTTGCCCCGCAATTGCAGTTATTGTTTGATACTGCATTATTATCAAATGTTATATCTGTAAATTTTGGTCTCATATTCTTTCCTGATTAAATTCCTAATTCAATTTGATATTGTTTTAATGTTTCAAGCACATTATTGCGAACCGAAATGAAATGGTTGATACCTTTTTCTCGCAGTTCGTTTTCGCAGGCTGGTGCGCCGGCTACAACAAGTATGCTTTTATTTTTCAATAAATCTGCTATTTGCGGAACGGTTTCGGCATATTCTTCGTCTGACGAGCAGGCTACAACAATTTCGGCGTTTAATTCCAAAGCGGCTTTCACACCTTCTTCAATGGTTGCAAAACGATTATTGTCAATTACTTTTATTCCTGCGCAGGCAAAGAAATTTGATGAAAACTGAGCGCGGGCGCGGCACATAGCCAAACTACCGAATGTCAGCATAAACGCTTTTGGTTCTTTGCCCGAATTTTCGGTTTTCATTCTCAACTCTTCAAAAGCTTGCGCTGCACGATAAATTTTTATTGGTTCTACTGTTTTATTTTCGGTTTCGCAGCCGCAATCACACGATTTGCTAAGGGTTTCGCGAAGTTCGCTGTTCAATGTTTCGTTAAAATTAGGATATTGATTTGTTCCAAGAAAAATTTCGCGGCGGGTATCAACATTTGTATTGTGTTTTTGTGCGCTTGTTTTAATTTGTTCCTGTATAAATCCCTCTTTCAATGCTGCGATATATCCGCCTTTGTCTTCAATAGTTTTGAAAAGTTTCCACGCATCTTCGGCAATCAAATTTGTAAGTTCTTCGACATAATAAGAGCCTGCGGCAGGATCAACAACTTTATCGAAATACGATTCTTCTTTCAAGATAATCTGAACATTACGCGCTATACGATTAGAAAAATCGGTGGGTTTTTCAAATGCTTTGTTAAACGGCAAAACTTCGAGCGAATCAACTCCTGCAATTGCTGCCGACATTGATTCGGTTGTTCCGCGAAGCATATTCACATACGGGTCGTAAATTGTTTGCAGCCATGCCGATGTTACTGCATGTACATACATTTTTTGCGCACATTCTGTTGTTCCTTCGTAGGCTTTTACAATGTTTGCCCAAAGCATGCGGGCGGCGCGAAATTTTGCAATTTCCATAAAGTAATTTGAACTAACGGCAAATGTAAATTTTGTTTTTTTAGCAATTTCGTCTGCCGATAAGCCTGAGTCAGTGAGTTTTGCAAGATATTCATTACCCATTGCCAAAGCAAAAGCAAGTTCCTGAACAATAGTAGAGCCTGCATTGTGAAAAATACAAGCATTTACGCCAATTGTACGAAAATGCGGAAGTGATTTTGCTGCAACAACGCTTTCTTTAAGTAATTCAAAATCTTTTTCTTCGCTGTTGCAAAAATTTCCATACAGGCTAAGTTTTGTAAGCGGACTGTAATCAACAGAGCCGTTAATTTCGTCTGTATTAGTGTTTTTTACTTTTTCGGCAAGCGTTTTCACTATTTCGGGTGTTTTGCAACAACCGCCTGTGAAATTAAGTTCAACCGCCGAAAGACAAATATCATTCAGCAAAGCATCAAAATCGCTTTGCGAAAGTCCTTTTTTTCCATCAATTTTAAACCCAATAGAATCAACTCCTTTCATTAATACATCAAGGGCTTTTTTGTTAGCCTCGCTTACATTTTCAGCGCAAAAGTCCTGACGAATTTTCCAGTTGTTGTTGGTTTTTGTCCCGCGAACAAAAGGAAATTGAGCGGGAGCATAAGTAACGTGTTTGAGGTTTTTCAAATTTTCGGCGCGATAATACGGGCGAACGTTAAAACCTTCCATTGTTCGCCATACCAATTTTTTTTCATAATCAGCACCTTTTAAATCTTTGATTATCACCTCTTCCCAAGCTTGTGTTGTAACTTCGGGAAATTCAGTAAATAATTTTTCTGCCATAAGATTTTTATCTTGTTTAATTTTAATTATACATAAAATAAACCGCAAAGGTATAAAACTTTAACGGCACTTTGTAATAATTTGACAATTTTTTTATGAAAGAATCAAAAATCAAGATACAAAAATCAAGAAGTTAGGACGTTCATAAAGTTTGTCAAGTTTTTAAAGTTCGTAAAGTTTTTAAAGTTTGTCAAGTTATTAAAGTTCGTAAAGTTTTTAAAGTTTGTCAAGTTCATAACGTTCTAAAGATTTTTTTATCTACAAACCTCGTAATTCGTAATTGATTTTATCT
>JAITPP010000279.1 GCA_031289385.1 Prevotellaceae bacterium
AGTAATTTTGTATTCAGTAATTCAGTATTCAGTAATTCCGTAATTATTTTTCTTAACTCGGACTTACGACTTACAACTTATGACTTCCGACTTCCGCCCTTACGACTATAACAAATTAAAAGCACAAGTAACTCCTGCCGTAACTATTGCAACCATCGACATTAATTTTATCAAAATGTTTAGGCTGGGTCCTGATGTATCTTTGAACGGATCGCCTACGGTGTCGCCTACAACTGTGGCTTTATGACATTCCGAGCCTTTGCCGCCGTGATTTCCTTCTTCTACATATTTCTTTGCATTATCCCACGCTCCGCCGGCATTTGCCATAAATATTGCAAGCACAAATCCCGAACCTAAACCGCCAATTAATAATCCCATAACGCCCGAAACACCAAATATCAATCCTACCAAAACGGGCACTACGATAGCCAATATCGAGGGCAACAGCATTTCGCGCTGCGCTCCTTTTGTTGATATTTCTACACAACGTGCGTAATCGGGAGTGGCATCGCCGGTAAGAATACCTTTTATTTCGCGAAACTGACGACGTACTTCTTCAACCATTTTTTGGGCTGCGCGTCCTACGGCGTTCATGGTAAGTCCGCAGAACAAAAACGACATCATTGCGCCGATAAATACGCCTACCAAAACTTTGGGATTCATAAGATTTATCTGAAAATATTCTACAATATCGGGAATGGTGGCTTCTATTACTTTTATACTTTTTCCTCCAATGTCAATTACTTCTGTTCCTACATGTTGCAAGCCTATTTTTATTTCTTCGATATACGAAGCCAGAAGTGCAAGTGCAGTAAGTGCCGCCGAGCCTATTGCAAAACCTTTGCCTGTTGCTGCGGTGGTGTTGCCAAGTGCATCAAGCACGTCGGTGCGTTTGCGAACTTCGGGTTCGAGTTTGCTCATTTCGGCATTTCCTCCGGCGTTGTCGGCTATTGGTCCGTAGGCATCGGTGGCAAGGGTGATGCCGAGTGTTGATAACATTCCAACGGCGGCAATTCCTATTCCGTACAGTCCAAGGCTTAGATTATTTGCCGAAACAAGATTTGCAGTATCAAAATTAATAGCGCACAAAAAGGCGAAAATTATTGCCAATGCAATTGTTATAACGGGTATTGCTGTTGATATCATACCAAGTCCTATGCCCGAAATTATAACGGTAGCAGGTCCAGATGTTGAACTGTGTGCAATTCGTTGAGTGGGTTTGTATGAGTGCGATGTGTAATATTCGGTAGATTGTCCGATAATAATTCCTGCAAGCAAACCAACCACTACCGAACATGAAATTCCTATCCAATTTTGAATTTGTAAAACATACATGATTCCGAAAGTTGATACGGCTATTAATAAAGAACTTAAATTAACGCCAAATCCTAACGAGCGTAGAAGTTGTTTCATTCCCGCACCTTCTTTTGTTCGCACCGTAAATATTCCTATTATTGATAAAATTATTCCTATGGCAGCAATCAACATTGGCGCAAAAACGGCTCTCAACTGCATATCCGGATTGAGCACAAAAGCCGATGCTCCCAATGCCGCCGTAGCCAATATCGAGCCGCAATACGATTCGTAAAGATCTGCGCCCATACCTGCAACATCGCCTACATTATCGCCAACGTTATCGGCAATTGTGGCAGGGTTGCGCGGATCGTCTTCGGGTATTCCCGCTTCTACTTTGCCTACGAGGTCAGCGCCGACATCTGCCGCTTTTGTATATATGCCGCCGCCAACACGTGCAAACAACGCCTGAGTTGATGCGCCCATTCCGAATGTTAGCATTGTGGTGGTTATTATCACTAATTTTTGTGATTCCGCAACATCATTAACAAAATTATCGAGAATTAAATACCAAGCAGAAATATCCAGCAGTCCCAAACCAACAACAACAAGCCCCATAACCGCTCCCGAACGAAACGCTATTCGCAAACCGTCGTTTAGCGAACGCCGCGCAGCATTTGCTGTACGCGCCGAGGCATAAGTTGCTGTTTTCATGCCAATAAATCCTGCCAAGCCTGAGAAAAATCCGCCTGTAAGAAATGCAAACGGCACCCATTTGTTTTGCACGCCCAAACCATAAGCTAAAAATGCAAAAAACAATGCAAGTATTATAAATACAATTATCACAACTTTATATTGCTGCGAAAGATAAGCCATAGCGCCTTTGCGCACATGGGCTGCAATAGTTTTCATTGTGTCTGTTCCTTCCGATTCTTTAAGCATATTGCGAAAAAACGCAAAAGCAAAAAGTAATGCTACCACCGAGCATGCGGGTATCACCCAAAATAAATAGTTTATCATAAATAATTTTTAATTTTAGTCATTAATATTTTTTTTACAAAAGTAGAAAATATTTATGAAATATGAAAGTGGGGGGTTAGTCGTAAGTTTTAAGTCATAAGTCGTAAGTCTGTTTTTTTTGATTTGTTTTGTCGCTTTTTGTTGATTTGTATAAGCATGCAGATAACGCAGATAAAAAATAGTGGTTAATGATTAATGCTTAGTGATTAATAACG
>JAITPP010000304.1 GCA_031289385.1 Prevotellaceae bacterium
AAATAAGCAAATTAATTTTTGAACATAAAGTTAAAAAAGAAGCCTTTGCAAAACAAATAGGAAGGTCAAGGCAAACATTAGATAACTATTTAAATGGTATTACAAAAATTCCTTTGGTAACTTTAGAAAAAATCGCCAAGTATTTTAATCTTCCAATAACCTATTTTATTGATGATAGTTCAGCAGAGAAGCATAATGTAATCCAAAAAGGTAAAGGTAATGCTGCATCTATATATGGAAATGCTGTCGCCGGTGAATTGGAAAATAAAGAAAAAGAAATAGAAAATTTGAAACAATTGCTTAAAGAAAAGGAGCGTACAATACAAATATTAATGAAAAAAAATAAAACAAGTTAATTATGAATTTTATAACAATAGATTTTGAAACTGCAACAAGCGAAAGGCACAGTCCGTGTGAAATTGGGTTAACATTTGTTGATAATGGAAAAATAACACAAACAAAATCATGGCTAATAAAGCCTATCAATAATGAATTTGATTATTTCAACACATTAATTCATGGAATTAAACCTGATGATGTTGCGAATGAACCTGAATTTAACAAATTATGGATTGAAATAAAACCGTTAATCGAAAATCAGTTTTTAATTGCTCACAATGCTGGATTTGATATGAGTGTATTAAGGAAAACACTTGAATTATATCAAATACCTTTTCCTACTTTTAATTATTCGTGCAGTTATATTTTTTCAAAAAAAGTATGGCAAGGGCTTCCTGCATACGACTTGGCTACTCTTTGTAAAATAAATAATATTGATTTTAGACATCATAGAGCAGGCGATGATAGTAGAGCAACTGCCGAACTATGTATAAAGGCTTTTAAAATATCAGAGGTTTCGTCGATAGATGATTTTCCTGATAAATTAAAAACCACTATTGGACAAATTTATGATGGCGGCTATAAACCGTCTTTGACAAAGAGATTTTATAACCCTAAAGATTTAACCAAAATAATTGGCGACCCGGCAAAACATAACCCAGATAGTATATTTTACGGACAAACTGTTGTTTTTACAGGGACATTGTCATCTATGTTAAGAATAGAGGCACAACGGTTAATTGCAGATATTGGAGGTATAAATGCAAATAACGTAACAAAAGACACTGATTTTTTAATTGTTGGATATCAAGATTACAAGATTGTTGGTGATGATGGTATGAGTAGCAAGCAAGAAAAAGCAATAAAACTTATAGAAAAAGGCTCAAATCTCGAAATTCTGTCAGAAGAAGATTTTTTGAAAAATATATGATAATAACTAAATACAATAAAATACAAAAAATACAAAAATAAACACAAGAAAATAAAGGCGTAGGCGAGTGGGTTAAATTCTTTTCACCCCGACTTTATTTATAATCAATCGTTTATATAACTTTAATTGCATTATTATTTAATAAAAAATAATTTAAGATGTTAACTCTTCCCGACATATTTCTGCAACGCACAAAAAATATTCTTAACAACGAATTTGACGATTTTATTAATGCTCTGAATGATGAGCCTGTTGTGAGTTTGCGAAAAAATGCAAAAAAAAATACAGACATTAACGGTTGCGGAAATGTTGCGTGGTGCGACAACGGAATTTATTTGCCGCAACGCGCATCGTTCACTCTTGACCCTGATTTTCATGCAGGAGCATATTATATACAGGAGGCAAGTTCGATGTTTTTGGAGCAAGCGATAAAACAAAATTTTCAAAATAAAAACAAAATTGTTGCTTTGGATTTATGCGCTGCTCCCGGAGGAAAATCAACGCATTTACTTTCGCTTTTGCCTGAAAATTCGCTACTTGTAGCCAATGATGTTATTCGCAGCAGAGCAAAAATTTTGTACGAAAATGTTGTGAAATGGGGAAATTCAAACGTAGCCGTAACTGCCAACGACCCAAAAGATTTTGCGCAGTTAAACGACTTTTTTGATTTGATACTTGTTGATGCGCCATGTTCGGGCGAAGGAATGTTTCGTAAAGATAATAATGCGGTTAGCGAATGGTCTGTTGATAATGTAAAACTTTGCGCCGAGCGTCAGCAACGGATATTGGCAGATGCTTGGAAATCGCTGAAATACAACGGTTTACTTATTTATTGCACTTGCACTTACAACACCGACGAAAACGAAGAAAACGTAAAATGGATGATTGATAATTTTGATGCAAAAAGCGTGCAAGTGAAAACTCAAGCAGAATGGGGAATTACCGAAAATATGATTCCCGAAATTTTTTCTTATCGTTTTTATCCGCATAAAACAAAAGGCGAAGGTTTTTGTTTGAGCGTATTGCGTAAAAACGATAGCAGCACACGGTTTTACGAGAAAAAAGAAAATCATAATCAAAAAAATATTCCTAAAAATTTTGATTTTATTCGTACATATTTATCGGATGCAGAAAAGTACAATTTTGTAATCGCCAACGATATTGTAAAAGCCGTTTATAAAGAAATAGCCAACGAAGTAAATATTGTGTCAAATCGTTTGCGGTGCTTGTCTGCTGGCATTACGATAGGAACAATAAAAGGCAAAAATTTTGTCCCTTCGCATGCGCTTGCAATGTCGGTTGATTTAAATCGCAAAATATTTCCAAAAATTAATGTCGATAAACTTTCTGCACTTAAATTTTTGCATAAAGATAATATTCATTTTAATTGCGAAACTATTGGATATAATCTCGTTTGCTACAATAATAATGTTCTTGGCTGGGCGAAAAATATCGGCAATCGCACTAATAATTTATATCCTCAGGAGTGGCGAATACTTATGGATATTAAGTACTGAAAATAAACAATTTATAACAGATGGCAAAAAAATCCCGTAGAAACGGATAATTATCCGTATCTACAAAACGGCTTTTTGGTTGTCTGTTAGCACCGTCATTGCGGGGAAACCCGCAATCCCCCGAAAAA
>JAITPP010000312.1 GCA_031289385.1 Prevotellaceae bacterium
ATGCGTATTACTCCGTTGGGGCATGCAAAAATTGAATCCGTCAGTGCTGTTTGTGTTTTTTTATCAAAAATTTCTTTTGGTTTTTCGGCTTTTTCTATTAATATTTTCCAACCGTCTTCAACTGCCGAATATTCGGCTTTAAGCGTTTTCTGAAAATCGGCTACAATTTTTTTGAGTTCCGTTTCTTTATCTTTATCAATTACTATTACGGCTATGGCTTCGCGTGGTATTGCGTTGCGCATATTGCCTCCGTCGATAGATGCCAATCGTGCATCAATTTTGTTTGCAAGAATTTTTAAAAGACGGAAAATTACCTGATTTGCATTTGCACGTCCAAGAATTATATCTATTCCCGAATGTCCGCCTTTAAGTCCTGTAACATTTAGTTTTACGGGGAGAGAATTTTTGGGAAGTTCTTCTTTTTTGTATTTAAAAGTAAACGTTCCGTCCAAGCCGCCGGCGCAACCTACATACAATTCACCTTCGTCTTCCGAGTCAAGATTTATTAATATTTCGCCTTTCAATGCTTTGGGGCTTAGATTGTTTGCTCCTGTCATTCCCGTTTCTTCGTCAATGGTAATCAAAACTTCGAGAGGTCCGTGTGCAATAGTTTTCGATTCAAGCACAGCCATCGCCGCCGCAACGCCAATTCCGTTATCTGCGCCGAGTGTAGTTCCGTTTGCTGTAACCCATTCACCGTCAACGTATGCTTCGATAGGGTCTTTCTCAAAGTCATGTTTTTTATCATTGTTTTTTTGAGGCACCATATCAATATGCGCTTGAAGTATAATGCCTTTGCATTTTTCCAATCCTGCTGTTGCAGGCTTTGATATTATTACATTTCCGATTTCATCCATCACCGATTTCAAGCCTAAATTTTTACCGAATTGAAGTATATATTCGGCTGCTTTTTGTTCTTTTTTCGATGGACGCGGAATTTGCGTTAGTGCATAAAAGTTTTTCCACACTTCGTTTGGTTGAAGCGTTGCGATTGTTGTTTGTTTTTTTGTTGCCATAATTTTCGATTTTATTTTTTATTTTAAAATTTAATGTTATTTCATTTGTAAATCGGCAGGTATCGACAATGTGTTTCCAAACTGATATATCGGAAACCTGTCTTGTATCAATACATTTGTGCCATCAAGTAAATTTATTTTTGCAATTCGCGGTACTCGATAATAAAGCAATTCTACTTTCGTTTTTTTTGCATCGGCATCGGTTTCGGCATCAAGATAAGAAGATGATTCTTTTTCTAATGTTAAAATTATCGGACGTCCGCCAACATTGTTAGCAGGTGTCAGTCCTTGTTTTTCCGAAAATCTGAACGCTATATACGATTGTTGATTTTGAGCGGCATCGGGAATAACATCAAAAAAATGTACTTCTGTTGTTTTTGTCGAATTTCCTGTAAATAAATACATATAATCTGTTTCCATTTTGCGAATTTCGGCAAGCACGGCGGTAAGCCCTTCGCCTGTAAAATCGGTTTCGCCGGTAACAATATCAATGCGTTCTTTGCGCAGTTTATTTATTAATTCGGCAAATTCGGCGGCTTTTGTTTCTGCATTTTTTCCTGTTTTTTGCCAGCGTTCTATCGGAACTTGCACAATGCCTGTGTCTGTTTTCACCGTGCCATAATAAACGGTGCGTTCTAATGTATAATTTGCAGTTGCTCCTGCATCCAAAAATTTGGTTTGCTGCTCGGTGTTTGTTGTAAAACGCGAGGCTAAACTGCCTTCGTATTTATAATTTCCGAAAAACACCAATCCTTCCGCCGATAAATCAAGAAAATTGGCACGTGCATTTTTCATTTTTCCGAAATTAACGGTATATAATGTATTTGCATCGGCTTCTTTAAATGGAAGCAGTTCGATTTTACGAATAGAATAATTTTCGTGATTTCGGGTATCAACTTCAATTCCTAAATATTTTTCGGCGTATTGCGAATATGTTCCCGCAACAAAAACTTCTTTTTCTACTTCAATTTTTATTTTAATTGATGTTTTTGGCAAGGCATACACTACCGAGTTTGCAACGATTTGCGCATCGGTTGAATTAGTCGGCGTTTGCGCTTTTGTCTGTAAACCCGCAAACAATATTATTGATAATAAAAATATCTTTTTCATCGCTTTGCATTTTATGTTTTCAACAAAGATATAAAAAATTTAATTAATGACGATTTTTTAAACAAAATTACGAATTTAAAATTACGAATTACGAAGGAATTTTACATAAAAGCAAGCATTATTTTTAATCGGTGTGCATTGAATTTAACCGCAATGTTCGCGAAGAAAAAGAGTATTCCGTAATTATGTATTTGGTATTTGGTCGTTGGTATTTAGTCGTTAGTATTTAGTATTTGGTATTTGGTATTTAGTATTTGGTATTTGGTATTTAGTCGTTGGTCTTTAGATATGAAAATTTATTGATATAAAACCCTTTGCGTCCTTTGCGGTAAAAAAACTAAACACAAAGTTCACAAAGTTTTTTTTCACAAAGAACACAAAGAAAAAAGAGTATTCCATAATTCTTAACTCTTCATTCTTCATTCTTA
>JAITPP010000313.1 GCA_031289385.1 Prevotellaceae bacterium
ATGACAATTATTATATGAATTATCCTCAAAATGGTATTTTAAAAGTTATAATGACGACTTTGTTCTATGAAGAATCCATTCCGAAATTCGAATGGGAATTTCATCCCGACACAACAACAATATTAGGATATAAATGTATGAAAGCCACAACAACATTCAGAGGCAGAAGTTATGAAGTTTGGTTTACACTGTTTATTCCAATCCGTCAAGGACCTTGGAAATTCAACGGTTTGCCCGGATTGATACTAAAAGCCGCCGACACAAAAGGATATTTTGAATGGGAAGCAATCGGCATTGAAAAACCTGAAAACAGAAAAATATACGCTTATAATTTCAACAAATCGGAAATACGAAAAATAACAAGAAAAGAGATGATTAATTTTTTGCACAAACGCTGGCAAGACCCGATAGGACTAAATTTTTTGATGAATGAAAAATTGCAAGTATCAGGATACGTAGATGCTATAACAGGAAAACGTGTATTAACAAATCGTGGAGAACATTCTAATTTTCAACTACCTTATATTCCCATTCCTGAATTAGAATAAAAAAATAAAAAAATATGAAACGCACATTCCTAATATTATCCCTATTGTCGGTTTGTTTTTGCGCAAAGGCTCAAATAACAATCAGCGGCATAATTCGCGACGAGGCATCAAGCAAGCCTGTTGCCGATGCTAATGTAATATTGCAAAATAAAACAACAACAGCAATTTACGCCTATACAATAACCGATGAAAACGGAAAATATTCGGTTGCCTGCAACGTAAAAACCGACTCGTTGCAAATTTTAATTACAGGATTGAATGTGCGCGAAACACGAATTTTTGTTGCCGCAAAAACTCAAACAAAGGATATTAATGTAACAACCGAATCGTTGCAGATAAAAGAGGTAAAAGTAAAAGCCGACCCCATTGTGCGCCGCAGCGATACTATTGATTATTTTGTAAACAGTTTTGCCGACCAAAGCGACCGCACAATAGGCGATGTTCTTAAAAAAATGCCCGGAATTGATGTCGCGCCAAATGGACGAATTTCATACAACGGCAAACCGATAAATAAATTTTATATCGAAAATCTTGATATGCTCGAAGGACGCTACGGCATTGCTACCAACAATATTCAGGCAAAAGATATAGCAAGAGTTCAGGTTTACGAAAATCATCAGCCTACAAAAGTTTTGCAGGGTGTTCAACATTCGGACGCTGCAGCAATAAATCTCACGCTTAAAGAAGATGCAAAAGGCACGTTTAATGCTGTGTTTCAACTTGGTGGCGGCTACAAACCTGCAATGTGGAACGGCGAATTTGTAGCGATGTATTTCGCACGCAAATTTCAAACCATGAGTACTTACAAAACCAATAATTCGGGCGACGATGTTTCGCGCGAATTTTTGTCGCATACCGACGATTCGCAAGAATATTATACAGCATCGCAAATAAGCATACAAAAACCAACAACGCCAAATGTAAGCCAAAACCGATATTTACAAAACAATATTCACACCGTTTCGTTTAATTCGCTCAACAGAATTAGTCAAGATATTGATATAAAAGCAAATGCAATTTACGTTCACGACAAACAAAAATCGTTTGGAAATTCAATTACCGCATATCATTTACCCGTAAAAATGCAGGATATTTACGAAGATATTATTGCCCGCACCACAACAGATAAAGCAGAAGCAAGCGCAGAATATCTTGCAAATACAAAAACAGCATTTATAAAAAATAAATTGCAGGTAAACGCAATGTGGAACAACAATTTCGGAACGGTGCAAACCAACGCTGATAACGTTATGCAAAATTTCAAAAATCCGCAAATGAGCGTTTCGGATGTTTTTGCTTTAATAAATGTTTATAACGGTTTTCAACTACATATCGGCTCGCAAAATTCATTTACCAAATCGTCGGTGCAATTAAACGTTACGCCGCTACTGTACCCTTATATTTTCGACAATAACAGCAATTTCACAGGAACAATGCAGGATATGAACTCTTCAAATTTCAAATCAAAAACGTCAATATTTACATCAAAACAAATGCGAAATTTTGATTTTGCAATATCCGCAGGGTACGATTTGAATATCGAAAAAATGACAAGTTCGTTAGTTCCGTTTGATATTGCGCAAATAAACTACGCAAGCGCCGACTCGCTGCACAACAATATTCAATGGAATCAATTTAAATTATTTGTTGCGCCAAATATAAGATATAATTTAAGCAATTTATTTAATGTAAATTTCGGTATGCCTGTTGTTTATCTTTATCAATATTCAAACGATAAAATTATCGACATCAAAAACAAACGCAACAAATTTATTGTTGAGCCAAGTTTGCAAATATCGCATAAAATAAGCGTAAACACAAGCATTTCGGCAGGCGCATCAATATCAAATTACAACGGCAATCTTTACGATATTTACAGCGGTTATATTATGAACAATTACAGAACTATTGCCAATAATATGGCGTTTTTTAATGATGCTGTAAGTCAAAATTACAATATATCATTAAGTTACGGCGATGCTATACGTTCGCTGTTCGGCTCGTTAAGCGCAATTTATTACAACAATAAAAATAAATTGATGCAAAATATAAATTATGCGGGAGTGCTGACTCAAATATCATCGCGCAAAATCGACAACACTTACGACGGCTATATTTTAAGCGGAAAAATAAGCAAACGATATGATAATATCGCATCAACATTCGGTTTGTTCAGCACCTACCGCAAAAGTTTCAACGATTTGCTGCGGCAGGATATTTTATTGAAATATATAAGCGATTACATAAATATCGGACTGAGCGCCAACGTTC
>JAITPP010000167.1 GCA_031289385.1 Prevotellaceae bacterium
TTATCAATTTTTTTCATAATAAATCAAAATATAAAACATTAATTTATCGAATACAAAGGTAGTGTTTTATTTTCATTTTTTCGGTACTTATTTATATTTCTTACGCTTTTTAATCTTCCAACTTTTACATTTGTCAAAAAAATATCGACCTCATTCCGTACAGGTATCCTGTGCCGAAGGGCAGATGTCGAGCAAATAACCTCGCACCGTGCCAAACTCGCGCAAGCCGCGATAATAAAATTGCTTGTGCTTTATATTCTTATGTTTCATGTCCGCATAGTTTCATATATTGAAACGGCAATAATTCTCTGGTAATGAGGGATTTCATCATAATCGAGTGTGCGCCCTTTGCGGTTTTTCAACCATTTTTGCGCAGGCTGATAGCCGCCAATGTAAAATTTCCAAGCCGAAAGCGGCACGTTATCGAAATATTGGTTCTTGTTGATAAAAACGCGCCCCCCTGCTCCTATTTAATTGATATTTTTTATCTGAATCATAAACTTCGTCTTTCAAAATCCAAAGTAAGCAAAACGGTAGAATCTTTTCCGCCACTAAAACCAATTAGCCAAGAACGATTGTAGCGGTTGTCATCTTGATATTGTTCTATGGTTTGTAATATTTCATATTGTAAGTTTCGCTGTTGGGGTTTTGTAATGAGATTTCGTTCGTAAGTTTTCGATTTTTTAGGCAATAACAATATCTTTCTCGCAAATTTCCGACAAATTTTCTGTTGTCAGGTTTGTTTCTCCAGAAAGACGATTTGCCTGCCGTTCCAATGTTTTTTCAAAGAAGTTGCGAACAAAGCGAGCATTGCCAAAGTTTTTATATTTATTTTCAATTGCATTCTTAAAAATCTCTTTCAATTTTTCAACTGCATTTTCCGCAATTACATAATCAAACTTTTTCAAATTCAGTTCAAAGATTTGATACAATTCATCAGCAGAGTAATCGGGAAATTCAATGTAACGATTAAAGCGCGATTGCAGTCCGGGATTGGAATCTATAAACTGCTGCATTTCAGCCGAATAACCTGCAAGAATAACAACAAGACGGTCGCGATTATCTTCCATTCGTTTGAGCAAAGTTGCTATTGCTTCTTTGCCGTAATCGTTTTCGCTACCGCCAACGAGTGAATACGCCTCGTCAATAAACAGCACGCCGTCTAATGCGCTGTCAATGATTTTGTTCGTTTTTACTGCCGTTTGTCCAACATATTCGGCAACCAAGCCTGAACGGTCTGTTTCTACCAAATGACCTTTATCAAGTATGCCCAAACTTTTGTAAATATCGGCTACAATTCGCGCTACCGTTGTTTTTCCCGTTCCCGGATTGCCTGTGAAAACACAATGATAGGATACTGAGGAAGTTTTTAGCCCTTTCGTTTCTCTTGCTTGCTGAATTTTAATAAAATTAGTCAGTGTTTCAATTTCCTCTTTTACAGACGTTAATCCAATTAACGATTTAAGTTTTGAGGTTTTGGGTTTAATTGGTTTTGTCCGTTTTACAGAACTTTCTGTATCATTTTCTCCGCTGTTAGAGATTACAACATTACCATTAATGGACGGTTTTTGAGACAAACTCAATATTTTGCTTAACCATTCTGCTTCAGTGTCGTTCACTGTTCTGTCTGCTTTTGCTGTCAAAGAAGCATAACGATACAACATAACAAGGTACTTTTGTCTTTGGTCATTGTCATAGTCGCCCAAAATTTTAGACATTAAAAATATTTCGTCAATTGCTTGGTTTATTTCAAAGGAACTTTTTACCTGTAATATCATATCTTCTACAGATTTACACAAATCATCACTTAACACAATATTCAGTTTGTCGAATCCGAATTTTTCCAAACCATTAGTGCGCACAAAAAAGTAGAACAAACCAAATCCTTCCTTATTTTTCGGATTAAATTCGTGTCCCAAATCAATGAAGCATTTGGTCATATCAACCAAAAACAGCGTTCTAATTTGTTCTTTTATGTTTGAATCACTGCCGTTTATGGTTATTTTTAAATTAGTATTTTCGTTAAATACTTTCAAAAAATCGCTATCCGAACAAAGTCGTTCGTACTGTGAAATAATTTTTTCAACCTCTTGCGTAATATTTATAAAATAACTTCTTAATATATAATTGTTTGCATAGTTATTTATATTGTGGTTTTTCGTGGCACTTGTTTTTGTTTTTCCTGTTATTTGTGATATTTCTGCTGTATTTTTTTGATTATCAAAATCTAATTCTTTTTTTGTCCTTGTTGCAATTTTCACAACAACTACTACAACGGTAAAAACAACACCCCAAATTGCGCTAAAAGCAAAGATATCTATTGCTGTAAAAATCAATATTATCCAAGTAAGTATCAATCCGCCTTGTGCTAAACAGCCATTATTATTTGCCATTGTGTTGTAATTATTGAATATTGCTATTTATATATGTGTTTCTTTTGCAAAACTAAATCATCAAGTTCGTTTAATTTCTTGCTTATTGCTGGCGTTATTTCTCCGCCCAATCCTATTTCTTTCGCTAATTCGTTGATGATTGTGAAAATGTTTTTCTGTATCAGTTTTGTAACTTCTGTATTTTTACTGTCTGATTCGTAAGGATTTGCTTGTTGCGCTATCTCTATCAAACAAGAAAGAATTTTACTAACTGTTTGTGGTTTTGCAAATAAAATAATTTCTTGTGTAGCCATTTTAATTAAGTCATTCAGTTCGTCTA
>JAITPP010000172.1 GCA_031289385.1 Prevotellaceae bacterium
ATTTTCGATTTGGATGGAACGCTTGTCAATTCGTTGCGCGACATTGCCGATGCTGCAAATTCGGCGCTTGCCTCACTAAAATTGCCGATATATGATACCGAAAAATACAAGCAATTTGTAGGAAATGGAATTTCAAAACTTATCGAGCGCGTGCTGCCCTACGATTACAAAAACGATGAATACAAACAAAAAATGCTAAATATTTTCAACGAAAATTACAACCGTTGTTGTCTTAATTTTACCAAGCCCTACAACGGTATTTGCGAAACTTTGAACGAACTGAAAAAACAAAATATCATACTTGCCGTTGTAAGCAACAAACCCGACGATTTGGCAAAAAAAATTGTGAATAATTTATTTCCTGATATTTTCGATGATGTTTTTGGAAATGTAGCAGGCATTGCAGTAAAACCTTCGCCGGCATTATGTTTGCGCATTGTGCAAAATCATAATATCGAAACTTGCGATTGCATTTTTGCAGGCGATTCTAATGTTGATATGCTTACGGCAACAAATGCAAAAATGTTGTCGGTAGGCGTAACTTGGGGATTTCGCAGCCGAAAAGAATTGGAAAATGCAGGCGCAAAGTTTATAATAGATACACCGAAAGAATTATTGAATATATTGAAAATTAATAAAATATGAATTAATGATATTTTATTTTTGAAAGAAAACGTAAAAAAAACGCGCAAAAATTTTGTAGAATAAAAAAAGATACATACTTTTGCACTCCCATTCGGGACAAAGTTCTTAAAAATATTGGGAGCATAGCTCAGCTGGTTCAGAGCACCTGCCTTACAAGCAGGGGGTCCTTGGTTCGAATCCATGTACTCCCACAAACAAAAAAGCAACTAAATAAATTTTGGTTGCTTTTTTTGTTTTTTATATATCATCTTTTAATTTAGCAAACTTCGCAATTTGTGATTTCAACATTAACTTCTCTAATTTCGTTTATTTTTTTTTGATGCTTATTCTACAATCACACAACAAATTAATTATTAACTATCAATTTTCAATTCTCAATTCCAAAATCCTCCGCATATATTTCGTTGATAGTTACGGGCAGTTTGCCTGCAAATTTTTGCTTGCCGAAAATTGCTTTTGCCGAGCATGTTTGAGCATCGTCGGAATTGTCGTAAGCAACGATTATTGCCGCCGTTTTTTCAAGATTTTTGAAATTTGAAATTGCGTAAGGATTTCCGAAAAATACTAAAATTACATTTTTGTCTGTCGTAAGATTATCAATGAAATCAACAGTCAGCGAGTCGATGCCGAAATTTGTATATGGGCGGCGGCTTGTGCTGTTGTGATATCCGATAATTATTGTTTCGGCATCCGATAATTTTGTTGCAAGCGAATCGATATTTTCGGTTGTAATTTTCGTTTTTATGTTTAATGTGTCAGCGGTGCAATATTCTTTTAGTTGATTTTTAAATGTTTTGCCGTTGCCGATTTCAATGTATGTTATTTTTTTTGCTGAATTTAACGGCAAAATATTTTTGTTCGACAATAATGTAAGCGAGGCTTCGGCAAGTTTGTAGCGCAATGTTTTTGCATGTGGCGTATTTAATTTTTCTAAAATTCCATGCGGATTTATCGGTTCAAAACCTTTCTGTAAACCTAAATCATATTTGGCGGCGAGTATTTTTTTGCATTTCTTTATTATATATTTTTCAGATATTTCGCCGTTTTTCACTGCTTTTTCAATTTCGTCAATTGATTTTTTTATGTTTATCGGAATTTCCAAAATATCGTTTCCTGCGATAAGCGAATACATTGCAACCTTTGATGTATCACGATTGTACAGCGCACCTTTCATTTCAAGCGCATCGGTAACAACAAGCCCTTTGAACTTTAATTTTTTTTGCAGCAAATCGGTACAAATATCTTTTGATTGCGATGCGGGAACGTCTTTTTCGGAACTTAACGCCGGTATTCGCAAATGTGCAGTCATTACGCCTGTTGCGCCTCGTTTTATAAGTTCTTTGAAAGGATATAATTCGGTATCGTTTATGTGTTTTTTATCGTGCAAAATTGATGGCAGTTCTTTGTGCGAATCTTTGTCGGTATCGCCGTGTCCGGGAAAATGTTTGAGGCTTGTAAGTATTCCGCCATCTTGCATTCCTTTCATGTACGAATATGCTTTTTCGGTAACTTTATATTTATTTTCGCCAAACGAGCGCATGTTTATCACAGGATTATTGGGATTGTTATTAACATCAACCACAGGCGCAAAGTTAAAATGTACGCCTATTTCACGACATTGTCGGGCAACTTCTACGCCAAAATCGTAAATCAGATTATTGTCCTGAATTGCGCCGAGCGTAAGTTGCTGAGGAAATTTTACAACACTATCCAAACGCATTGCAACGCCCCATTCGGCATCGATAGTTACAAGCAATGGAATATTTACAAGCGATTGAAACCTATTCAGCGTTTTGATACACGTTGTCGGACGACATTCGCCCCAAATAATTCCGCCTACCTGCTCGGTGCTTATAATATCCGATATTTTATTAAGATATTCTTCTCCGCGTTCGGGATAACAACTTATTACAAACAGTTGCGCAATTTGCTGACGAAGTGTCATCGTCTTTATTTTCGAATTAACCCATTGGTGTTTAGTTTGCTGCGCGTTTGCACATACAACGCTTGCTAAAAATACAGATGCAAAAAGCATGATTTTTACATTTTTCATTTATAAATTTTCTTACAAATATACGGAAATAAATGTAATTCGGCATACATTACAAGTTTTTTTGCCGTTTAGGAAACCATCCTTTTTTTACACGCTCTTCTTGTTTAATAGTTTCGCCTATGCCCCACAGCGAAACAAATCCGAGTATGCTGAAAATTGATGACACAATAATATTATCAATAAATAAAGATGCTGCAATTCCTGCAATTCCGATAATTAAAAATACTATCCAGAATTTTTTTGTAAAATAATATTCGCCTTTAATACACGCCCATTGCGATACGTAAATAATAACAAATAATGCCAAACCAACTATAATGCCCGAAAAATTTTCTATATTCATAATTTTATTTTAATTAGTAATCCGTATTCTGTATTCCGTATTTAGTATTTAGTCGTTAGTCGTTAGTATTTAGTCGTTAGTATTTAGTCGTTAGTCGTTAGTTTTTGGTTGTTATATCAATAAAATTTTGCTATTAATTTTTCTAACTTCTTAACTTCTCTAACTTCTTCTAACTTCTTAACTTCTTCTAACTTCCTTAACTTCTAACTTCTTTATTTTCTTTCAATTCTTCGCCGTTGTTGTTTATCAATTTCAAAGATACTCCAAAAGCATGAAAAACCGAAACAGCCTAAAAATATCGCCCACAAATCAGTAACTAAAAGCGATACTGTTGCCGATATTATAAAAGCAACGGCAAAAATCCATTTCGATTTCTTACCCAAATAATATTCGGCTTTCTCAACCAAAGGATGAAACAAACCGATTATTAAAAACACTAAAAATCCAACTATTAATCCTTCTACATACATTTTTTTTAATATTTAATTCGACAAAAATACAAAATAATACCAACTTTAACTAAAAAATCACTATGTTTGTAAAATAATATATAATTTTTACCGTAAATTATAAAAAAAAGGTTTTTTTTGAAAAAAGGTTATTTTGTGTAAAATTTATGTAAAAAAAAAGGTGTACTTTTGCAAAAATTGAATGAATATATGTGGTTTAATTTGCTGTGAATAAGATATGTAAAGGATATGCTATTTGATGATTAAATAATGTTTTTTTTAAATTAAAAAATAACAATAACAATTATATAAAATGATGGAACTTTTAAATAAAGAGGAACATTTGAACTGTTATCTTTACGATAATAATAATGATCCGATGATCAAGCACATTACTAAACATAAAGGCGAAACATTTGTAATGAATGGAGTTCATAGCCAAATTATTTTTTTGATGAAAGGTACGCTTACATTTTCTTATGCAGAATATCTTAACAAAACCTTTGATGAACAAACTTTTCTATTGTTTCCGCATAGCAATAAATGCCGAATAATAGTTAAAGAAGATAGTGATATTATTACAGTTAATTTGCACAGCAGAGTTAATTTCTGCAATCATTTTCCACTTGAAATGTTATATAAACTGAATAAAAAGACAAAAGATAATGAGTCGAATTTTCCTTTGAAAATGAATGAAATGATTCACGATTTTCTGAATTGCCTTACAAAATCAATTGAAGACGGATTGAAATGTGCATATTTTCACGACTTAAAACAAAAAGAATTGCTTTTTTATCTGCGGGCATATTATTCTAAAAAAGATTTGTTCGATTTTTTTGCCCAAATATTGAATAATGATATTACTTTTTCGGAATTGGTTTATAAAAACTTCAATAAAGCCAAAAACATAAGCGAGTTAGCCTCACTTACAAATTATAGCATTTCGGGATTTAAAAAACGATTTCTGAAAGTTTTCGGAGTGCCGCCATACACTTGGATTGCCAAAGAAAAAGCGAAAAAAATATACCATGAAATAAATTGTACGCAAAAATCGTTTAAAGAAATATCAATGGAATTTGAATTTTCGTCGCCCGCACATTTCGATAAATTTTGCAAAAAATTATTCGGCATGTCACCCGGCGTAATACGCGATAATACTAAACTTAATGTTTTTATTAATTAGTCGTAAGTCGTAAGTCATAAGTTGTAAGTCGTTGGTATTTAGTATTTAGTCGTTAGTATTTGGTTAGAAAAAAAATGTATTAAAAGCACACTGATAACACCGATAAAAAAGATTTACACCGATAAAAAAACTTTGTGTTTTAATATTAACAAGAATGATAAAAAACATCTCGCAAGGATGTTTTTATTTTAATTGCACACTCGTAAATGTATCAAAAAATAACTTCTATAACTTTTTAACTCCGACTTACAACTTATGACTTACAACTTACGACTTATGACTTACGACTAAAAAACTCAAATCCACTTCACTAAGTTAAAATCCTGACGATGCGGGAGTAGCGGATTTTTTGGAAATACTCTGTAGCCCGACATATAAATTCCGGGCATATCCATTTCAATTTTTGTTCGGTACGTTACAACATTGCCTTCCGAATTTGCAATTTTAAATTCTTGTGTTCGGCAAACTACTATTTTGTCGTTTTTATTTTCGGCAAAAACTATTTCTACGCCTACATCTTCGGGCTTTAATAATCCTATGTTCAAAATTATTTCCAAATCGTATTTTTTGTCGAGAACTATTGCTTCTTTTGCCGTATCAAGCCTGTCAGCAGATATTATTTTAATATTATTCCATTCGCGATTTACACTTCGTTTCCAATCGGCTATGTATTTGGCTTTTTCGTAATCGTTTTTTACAAGGCTCGAATGGCGTTTCGACAATTTATTGTAATAGCAGTCTTCATAATCGGTAAGCATTCTGTTTGTTGTAAAATTTGATGCAACGTGTGCAATCGAGTTTTTAATATATTTTACCCAATCGGTTGGAACATCGTTTGCATTTCGGTTATAATACAGCGGCGCTATTTCGTTTTCGATAGTGTTGTAAATAATTTCGGAATCCATTTGGTCTTGAAAATCCTGATTTTCGTATGTTCGCTGCATTGGCAAGCACCAGCCTGCATCGCTTCTGTAACCTTCTACCCACCAGCCATCAAGAACGCTAAAATGCATCACTCCGTTGAGTACGGCTTTTTCGCCGCTTGTTCCCGATGCTTCCAACGGGCGCGTGGGAGTATTCAACCAAATATCAACACCTTGCACCATGCGCCGTGCAAGTTCCATGTCGTAATTATCAAGAAAAATAATTTTTCCCATAAATTGCGGAAGTTTTGAATATTCTACAATCATTCGTATCAAATCTTGTCCTGCTTTGTCGGCTGGATGCGCTTTTCCTGCAAATAAAAATTGTACGGGATGTTCGCTGTTGTTCACAATTTGGTTTAGGCGTTCGATATTTTTAAATAGCAAATGTGCGCGTTTGTAAGTTGCAAAACGGCGGGCAAAACCTATTGTCAGTTTATCTGAATTTAATGTTTGCGATATTTTTATTACTTGCTGCGGTGTGAAATGTACTATATTTTCTTTGCTCGAAACTCGTGTTCTTATATGTTCTATAAGATTCAGTTTCAACGCTTTTCTTATATCCCATATTTTTTTATCATCAACATTATATATTTTTTCAAAGCATTTTTTATCGTAATTGTGCGAGCGAAAATCTTCGCCAAATTCGGTATTAAAAACTTCTTTCCATTGCGGAGCAGCCCAAGTTGGCAAATGCACTCCATTTGTTACCGAACTTATATGTAATTCTTCGGGCAAATATCCTGTCCAAATGTTTTTCATAATATCGCGGCTCACTTTACCGTGCAACCAACTTACTCCGTTTACTTCCTGCGAAAGATTGGCTGCAAGCACGCTCATCGAAAATTTTTCGTTCTGATTATTAGGATTGCTTCTGCCAAGTCCCATCAGGTATTTCCACGATATTTTAAAGCGTTCGGGATAATGTGATATATATTTTCGCAATAAATTTTCTTCAAAAGCATCGTGTCCAGCGGGAACGGGTGTGTGCGTGGTAAATAATGACGATGAACGTACTATTTCCGTTGCCTCGTCGAATGTAAGTTTTTCAACTTCAATAAATTGACGTATGCGTTCTAAACCTATAAATGCAGCATGTCCTTCGTTGCAATGATAAACATCTGCTTCTACGCCTAATTTGTTCAATAATCTTATGCCTCCAACGCCGAGAATAAGTTCTTGTTTCAAACGGTTTTCCCAATTGCCTCCGTAAAGTTGGTGTGTAATTTCGCGATCTTCGGGCAAATTATCTTCAAAATCGGTATCCAATAAATATAAATCGGTACGTCCGACTTCAACTTTCCATGTGCGTGCATAAACCGTTCGCCCCGGAAAAGCAATGCTTATGGTAAGCCAATGCCCATCGTTGTCGCGCACGGGCGTAACGGGAATTTTCGTGAAATCCTGAGCCTCATATTCTGCAACTTGATCGCCGGTTGCTGAAATTTTTTGTGTAAAATATCCGTATCTGTATAAAAAACCAACAGCAGTAATGGCTGTGCCTTTGTCGCTGGCTTCTTTTAAATAATCGCCTGCGAGAATTCCAAGCCCGCCCGAATATATTTTTAGTGAGGCTTGTAAACCGTATTCCATGCAAAAATAAGAGATTTGTGGTTTTTTCATCGTCTTTTTTGCTGACATATATTCTTTAAAGCGTTTATAAACGGCATTAAGTTTTTTTACAAATTCTTCGTCGTTTTTCAATTCCTGATAACGTTTTGATGATATTGTATCTATCAACGCTATGGGATTTCTGTTGGTTTTTGTAAATGTTTCTTTATCAATATATTTAAACAGTTCTATTGATTCCTGATCCCAGCACCACCAAAGATTTTTCGATATTTCGGATAAGGCTGCAAGCGAACTTGGAATGTTTGGCTGAACAATCACGCCTGTCCATATAGGTTGCTCAACAATAGTGTGTTGTGTTTGCGATGATGTAGTTTCTTCGTATGACGATACCGAAACAGATTCTTTGCGTAACGCCGCTTTTTCGAGTGCTATTTTGTACGATTGCAGATAATATGTTATAAAATTATCCCACAGTGCTATCGACGAAAGTTCATCGGCATTTCGTTTGAGTTTTTCTACATCTTTTTCGTTGAGTTTTGAAAATGATATTATTTTCTTTTCAATAATGCCTGCAACTTCCTGATAATTATTATCGTTGCGTTCTATAATTTCTATTGCCTGATGATCTTTCGGATGTTCTGTTATTATTCTGTTGCCTATGCCTGTGATTGATGTTGTGATTGTTGGCACTTTAAACGCCAAACTTTCGAGAACGTTGTATCCCCACGGTTGATAATATGATGGAAATACGGTTAAATCAAGCGACATCAGTAAGTTGTAATACGGAAGATTAAAAATTCCATCGTTTCCGTTGAGATATGACGGCACAAAAATAATTTTCACTTTATCATCTTTTGAGTTATGAAGTTCGGCGATTTTTATTGCTTGCAAAATGGCATCATATTCGGGGTCAATAAGATAGTGCGTGGTATATTGGTTAGTAAGTTGAATCTCATTATTATTGTTGGCGATATTTTGCATCAGTTCTTTACTTTGCCCGTGATGCGCCGATGGTACAAAAAGAAATGCAATTACTTGTTTTTCAAGATTTTTGTTTTTATTAAGTTTTCCGAGCGATTCTATAAAAACGTCTATTCCTTTGTTTCTAAATTCGTATCGTCCGCTTAATCCTATGAATACTGCGTCGTTTGAAATTTTATCGTTAATTATTATTTCGGCAACCTGACTAAGTTTTTTGCGTCCCGCGTTATACTTTTTTTCAAATTCTTTGCCGGTTGGAACAAATGTTTTTTCAAATCCGTTTGGAGTTATAACATCTGCATCTTTACCCAAAAAATACTTACTTTCGTTTGCAATAATATTGCTTATTGTTGTAAAACAATCGGCTTGCAGAGCGGCGTTTTTTTCGAGCGAATGTTTTGCAACAACGTCAAAATCAATCGCTTTCGTGTCTGCATTATAGTTACTTATATTGCGATATAGCGGAAGTCCGTTAAACGCTATCGAGCGTCCCATAACGGTTGCGTGGCTTGTGAATATGCACGCTATTTGCGGCATTTTTTGTTTCAGATACAATAATCCTGCGCCCGTCATCCATTCGTGAAAATGAGCAATAATTTTGTTGCGCGGCGAGAGATAGAATTTTGCATAATGTTCTATCACTTTTCCAGCCGCATAACCGAATAAGGCGGGTTCGATGTAATCCCATTGTCCGCTTATGGAATCGAGTTTATATTGTTCCCAAAGTTCTTTGAAAATCTGATCTTTTTGCGAAAATAAATTTGTGAAATCAACCAAAATAGCAATTGGTTTTCCTTCGATATTCCAACGCCCTATTCGCACGCGCAAACCATCCTGAATGGCTTTCATTTTCCACACTTTCAGCAGTTCGGTATCTTCGATGAACGACAAGTTATCATCTTCGCGAATAATATCAGGTCCAATCATTATATGTCCTTTCACTTCTTTATCGAGCCGTAAAACTTTGGTTGATATTGCTGTGTATATTCCGCCTATTTTATTGCACACTTCCCAACTTATTTCAAATAAGTAATCTGTTTTCTGTTCTTTTTTGCCTTTCATATTGTAACCAAATTTGTAAAAAATTCAAAAATTAAACAGCGAAGGTAATAAAAAAAAATAACAATTCCGAATTGCAAACACACAATCAATAATTTTATTCAACTAAACTATTAATTTTCAAATCATTGATAACAAAATAAAAGATAACAAATAAATCCTGCCAACGCCGAACACAAAAAATCAAAAACTTTTAATTTGTTATTAATTGTTGGGATAATCTGTGGTTGTATTTGTAAAGAAAGAATCAAGAAGTTAAGAAGTTAAATG
>JAITPP010000177.1 GCA_031289385.1 Prevotellaceae bacterium
GTGTTTTTTCTTGTTTTTTTACCACAAAGCGCACAAAGTTTTTTCACAAAGAACACAAAGATTTTTATGTCATAAATATTCACAAATAACTTCTTAATTTCTTTGTTCTTGCTTCAAAAAAATCTTTATAACTTGATAAACTTGATAACTTCTTTGCTCTTTGCTCTTGACTCTTTTCAAATTTATTTTATCACCGTAACATTTTCCAACACCACGTCTATCGAAAGAAATCCGTCTTTTACGGGTTCTTCTTTGGCGTAATCGGTGCTTAGATATTTTTTGTTATCATCGGCAAAAACTGTGGCTACAACGGCATTGTCGCCAAGCATATTTTGCGCTTTTATTGCGCCAAGAAAATTTCCGCCCGACGATATTCCTACGCCCAAACCTAATGTTCGCGCGAGTTTCTGTGCCATTATGATAGAATCGCCATCATCTACCTGAACAATGTCATCGAGTTGATCTAATTTTATAATTGTCGGAATAAAATCGTCGGAAATTCCCTGAATACGATGTTTGCCGGTTTTATATCCCGTAACCAACGTAGGCGAGTTAAGCGGCGCAAGCGGATAAATTTTTATGTTATCGTTTATCTCTTTAAGAAAACATCCTACGCCCATAATTGTTCCTCCTGTGCCAACGCCTGCAACAAAAGCATCGGGAGTTAATCCGAGTTTAAGTAGTTGTTCTGCAATTTCGTGTCCTGTGGTTTTGTAATGCGCTTCACAGTTTTTGTTATTATCAAATTGGAGTGGAAGAAAAATTTGATTGGGGCGTTGTTTTTTTTCGTTTTGTATCATATCCAAGCAGCCCAAAAATCCGCCTTCGTCATTTGTTACAAGCCTTATTGTTGCGCCAAAACTTCGCATGATATTAATGCGTTCGACGCTCATCCATTCGGGCATAAAAATTGTAACTTCGTGTCCCATTGCTCTTCCCAACGCCGAAAATGCAATTCCTGTATTTCCGCTCGTTGCTTCCATGATGTGCATATTTGGCAATAATTCTCCCGATTTGTAGGCTTCTTCGAGTATGTAATATGCTATACGATCTTTTATGCTTCCTGTATAATTATGGTATTCGGCTTTGGCAAAAATAGTACGTTGTTTGTTTTTATAGCGATATTCAATTTTTAACATTGGAGTATTTCCAATCATCGATTTTAATCCGAGTAATCGTTTTTTACATTCACAATCTTTCATTTTGTCGTTATTTTTTTCACAAATGTATGATATTTTTTCAGATTACGAAAATTTAATATTAAAAAATACATTTTTTTTGCAACATGCTGATAGTCCGTTAATATTTGGTATTGCGTATTTGGTATTCACGTATTCACGTATTCAGTATTTGGTATTCAGTATTTGGTATTTAGTATTTGGTATTCCGTATTCCGTATTCACGTATTCTGTATTCCGTATTTAGTATTTGGTATTTAGTATTTAGTATTCTGTATTCCGTATTCAGTATTTGGTTATTATCTAATTATTTAAGTGATGAAAAATAAACAATTTATAAAAGATGACAAAAAAATCCTGTTAGGTGAGATGTAAGAAATTAAGGGTTTGTTTTGCAAATGTTCGTTCTTTTTTTACCCTTATTTTTGTGAGTACCCTTTTAGTATCAAATTTTTCTTAACATTTTTTTCCTTATTCCCTTATTAAAATATTGAAAATAAAGGAATAATTGTGATTTGTGATTGGTTTATTTTGCTACTAAGGAAAATTTGAAAATAAGGGCTAAGAAATTCACAAAAATTATTAATTATTAATTGCTAATTAACTTCTTTGCATTGTAACGCTTGCGCAGCCTGTTTTTCCGCCCATTGGCGGGTTTTGTTTGCTTACTTTTACAGTTGCGTTTTTTATGTTTTTTGTTTCTGCAAAAACAGCGTCGAGTATTCGTTTGCAAACGTTTTCGAGCAGGTGCGATGTTTGTTTCATTTCTCTGCAAACGATGTTGTATATTGTTTGATAATTAACGGCATCGTCAATATTATCGCTTATTGCCGACGCTGATTCGTCGGTAACGATGGTTAAATTTACAATAAATTTGTTTCCTATAATTTGCTCTTCCGTAAAACAACCGTGATTGGCAAAAAATTCCATATTTTCAAGTTCAATTATGTGCATATCAAAAAATATTTGCAAGTTATTAATTTACAAAAAAAATAGAAGACTAAAAAGCCTTCTATTTTAATCATTTTTTTCTGAATTAATATTCATCTTCATTAAAAAAGAAGTCTTCTTTGCTTGGATAATCGGGCCAAATGTCGTCGATGCTTTCATAAATTTCGCCATCATCTTCCAATCCCTGAAGATTTTCTACCACCTCCATTGGTGCGCCCGAACGCACGGCAAAATCAATTAATTCTTCTTTTGTTGCCGGCCAAGGTGCGTCTTCTAATTTTGAAGCAAGTTCTAATGTCCAATACATAATATAAATATTTTATTGTCAGCCAATTAATAGTTTATTTCCTCATTTTGAAGATGCGAAAGTAAAAATAATTTTGTTTAAAACAATATGTTTTATAAATTTTTTATAAACATTAATATACTACTTATTTACAATGGCTATTGTGGAAACCAAAAAATCTCCTGAATATCAAGGGTTTTATGCAATTTTCGAGCAAGTGTAAAAAGATAATCGGATAAACGATTTACATAAATTAACACTTTCTCATCCACAGGATTTTCGGCATTAAGTTGTAAAATCACTCTTTCGGCTCTGCGGCACACACATCTTGCTATATGGCAAAATGCAGGAATACTATGTCCACCGGGCAGTACAAAGTTTTGCAAAGGCTCAATTTGCTTGTCGTATTTATCAATTTCATTTTCAAGAATACGAATATCTTCATCGGTAATTTTAGAAATTTTTGTTACACTTCCGTCATTTGCAAGCATTGCGGCAATATTCATCAAACAAATCTGAATTTGATGTAAAGTGTCAATAATGTGAGCATCTACATCTTGCGAGCGAATTAAACCTATGTAAGAAATCAATTCGTCAACCGTTCCATACGCTTCTACACGAATATGAAATTTCGGAACTCGCGTGCCGCCAATGAGTGCGGTTGTTCCCTTATCGCCTGTTTTTGTATAAACTTTCATAATTTATTTTATTTTTTTTCGACAAATTTATAAGAAATATTCGAATTACAAACATTTGCAAGGATAAGAATCATGAAGTTAGAGAAGTTAAGAAGTTATAAAGTTTATCAAGTTTATCAAGTTATAAAGATTAAAAAATCTGCGTAAATCTGTTTTATCTGCGTAATCTGCGTGCTTTTTAGAATCAACAAGAACAAAGAAGTTAAGAAGTTATTTGTGAATATTTATGACATAAAAACCTTTGTGTTCTTTGTGAAAAAACTTTGTGTGCTTTGTGGTAAAAAAACAAGAAAAAACACAAAGCGCACAAATAAAAAAACACTAAGGACACAAAATTAGAGAAGTTATCAAGTTATAAAGATTAAAAAATAGTCGTTCTAAATTTGTGAATTTATCTTAGCCTTTATTTTCAAATTTCCCTTAGTAGCAAAGGAAACCACTCACAAATTACCCTTATTTTAATAAGGGAATAAGGGAAAATGCTAAGAAAAATTTGATACTACTAAGGG